>JAJZKY010000147.1 GCA_021803885.1 Planctomycetota bacterium | reverse complement strand
GGAAATGACAAACGGTACATTCATGGCCTCCAGAATTTTTTCCGCCACGCGGTTAACTTCCGCCTCGGATGGCACCGCGGGCAACAGCACCACAAATTCATCACCGCCGAGCCGGGCTACCGTGTCGGCTTCGCGCAAACTGGATTTGATGCGCTGCGCCGCCATCTTCAGCAAATCGTCGCCGCTGTCATGGCCAAGTGTATCATTGACATTTTTGAAGTTATCCAAATCCAGAAAAATCACCCCCACGATCTGGTCATGCCGACGGGCATGGCGAATGGTTTGCCCAAGCCGGTCGTTAAGCAACATCCGATTGGGCAGATCGGTCAGGGCATCATGATAGGCCAGGTAACGGATGCGGTCTTCCGCGAGTTTGCGTTCGCTGATGTCGCGGAAAATACCCAGAAGGAGGGGGTTCCCCTGAAAAACCACGCGAGATTCCGCCAGTTCCACCGGAAATGTGGTGTTATCCTTTCGCATCGCCGTGACGGTGGTATTAATACTCTGGCCGCTTTCCAGCACGCCCTTTTGCCGCAGCATGCATTCCTGCCGGATATCCTGGGGAAACAATATATCGCCGCAAGACTCCAGCATTTCCGATCGCGTATAGCCGAATTGTTCGGCAGCACGTCGGTTCAAATCTATAATATGGCCGGTGTCATCCATTAAAATAATGGCATCTCCGGCACTTTCCATAATCAGGTGATACCGCAATTCCGAATCGCGCAGGGCCTGTTCGGTACTGCGGCGATGCTTTTCGCGATCCATATCGTCGAGCGCAAAAGAAATCGCGTGCGACATTTCAATGAGCAGTCCGCTGACTTGTGAATCAAAAAAGTTCTCGGCCAGTGCATACACCGCCAATACTGCGGCGATTTTTCCGTTTCGCCTCAATGGAAAGATTCCGGCCGAATTCAGGCCCATGGTTCCAAAGGTGGCCGCCAGATCCACGTCAGAAAGGACCTTGAGGTGATTGTTTACCACTGGTTCTTCCATGGTAAAAGCCCGGATGATGGGATTGGACGGGGAAATTAGCTCCGGATGCGAAGTATCCAGAAAATCACGCAGTTGCTGGCGGAATTCGCCGTGGGCGGCGCTGATGGTAATGTCGCCGTCGGCTGTGTCTTTTTCGGCAATCAAGGCCAGTGCGAATCCACCATACTTCACGGCAATTTCACAAATTTGGGTGAAAAGCTTGTCCGGTTCGCAATGGCGGGCGATAAGTTCATTGGTCTGGCTAAGGGTGGCATAGAGATTGTTGGCCCGGCGCAGGTTGCGTTCCGCGCCAAGCTGATTGGCCATTGCTGTTTTCATGGAGCGATAAAGGGCAAGAAATAAAAGCAGGACACTCACCGCCAGAATTACCGTGATGACCAGCGAAACCACAAAACGCCACCACAAATGGGTCACGCGGTCCGCTGCGCTCCGGGTCAGATTCCGGGCGCAGGCCCCGTACACACGACGCGCATGCAGGGCGGCAAGCCCCAATTGTCGCAGCACCGCTTCCCGTTGGTAACCGGGGGCAACCTGGTAGCCTGTATCCCGCAACCGCTTACGTATTGCCCGAATGTTGACCACCAATTCGTCCAGGCTTTTGGTGAAATTATGCAGGGGGGTGCTCTGAAGGGACAGAGCATGTACCAGATCGCTGCGCGTGGTGAATACCGCCGCATCCAGCCGATCCATCAATTCGCGCAGTTGGTGCTTGAGCGCCGGTGCGGCGTCCTGCCCCGGCGACCGACCAAGAATCAAATCCTGCATGGCCGTCAGCCGCACCAGAATTGCGGGAATTTGCATACGCAGGACATCAATTTGATACAAAGCGGCGGGGCTGCCCTGGGTTATCACCTGGGCGCTGTCGGCACTGTGCACAATGGTGGTCCACAAGTTGGTTCGCAGTGCCGCGTAGCGCGCACGCATGGTCGACCTCGGCAGCCGAGTTTGATTGGCGGTGATATTCTTCCAATCATGCGTGAAGATATTCCAACGGGCCTGCACGTGCAGTGGAGCCGACAGCTTTTGATTGATGGGATTGAAATGTTGGATTCTACGGTTGATCCGCCCGGCAATCCGGCCCAGGCGAAGTGCAGCGGCCTTATCACCGCCGCGGGCCTGCAACAGGTTGCACTCGTGGAGTTGCAGCAACTGCATCAAGGGGATTAAGGGTCGCACGTAACGATCCCAACTTAATTCGCGTTTGGCAAGTCTTATTTCGCCAGCTTGCGTAAAGTAGTATTGGGTGGCCGGTACTGCAATGGCCAGAGCAATAGCGCACCCGACCAGAAGAACAGCGCGGGATTGAATCAGGCGGTGTTGGAGACCTCTAAGCCATTTTTGCATGTATTCCCAAACCTCACCTGATTTATCGGCACATAGGTAAATAAAACTGAACCTGGAGGAATGGATACCATGGGACTGGCCGGGGAATAGGCATCAAATCAGTGCGGCTGCGGTACCGCCAGTATTATCGGGCGAAAAATGATGTCCGTCGGCAAAATGCCATACGGTTCTGGAGGCTATCGGCCATTTATCTGCTTACGAACTGGTGGTGCAAACTTGAGTCAATATGCGGGCGAGAGGAGTCGAACCTCCACATCTTGCGATACCAGAACCTGAATCTGGCGCGTCTGCCAATTCCGCCACGCCCGCGCGGCTGCAAGTCGGCATATTAGTCGCAATCCACCTGAAAATCCACCAGCCACGGTGGTCTCAACTCGCCCGTGTCATCGGATCGAAAAAGGCGCCGTCCGAATCATCCGGATCAATGGATGCGGTTTTTATACCGGCGTTCCTTTGGAGAATGGCATACAGCGCCGGCAGGATGAACAGTGTCGTGGCCGTGGCGAAGACCAAACCCCCAATCACCGCTCGTCCGATCGGCGCGGATTGCGGGCCGCTTTCGCCCAGACCCAGGGCCATCGGCATCAGCCCGCAGGCAAGGTATTTTGTGCCAGGTGTTCAACATGCAAAGTTCTGCTCTTCAAGTGTCGCAGGGCCGCGCAATCCTTCGGAAAGTCCGGAAAGACGCGCTTAAAGTGCGCAATCATAGCCAAAATATCGCGGCAAGTCTGAATCATATTTTGCAATTCATTAACCTGTGGTTGCGTAACCCCGCGCGGTGCGGTCCGTCGCCGGAAAAAAATCAGCGTATTCGAGGATGTTACAATCGCTTTAATTCGTCCTTCCATCCGCTGAAGTCCCCTGGTGGTCAATACCACGATCCGATCTGTACTGCTGTCCACCGCCGCCTCCGCCGGGTCAGACACCTGGAGAGAATCATCCGTCGCATGTGTCGCCTTTGGATTGGCTGCGGTTTCCGCATCCACCGCCCGGCGCAGCGGCACAAAAAGCCGCAGCAGCGGCCCTAACTCTGAACGTTGCAACGCGGCGGTGATCCGCGGTTTAAGGCGGATCCATTGGTCATGGTAAAAGGCCCGCATCGCTTCCTGCCGCGAAGACCTGGGCACAATATCCATACGCACCGGCCCTAATCCATTCTCAGTGCGATGTTGCGGCGCATAAAATCCCGCCACGCTTCTGGATATCAAATCCGCCGTCGCCCTGGCTATCCGCGCCTCGCGAATTGTCGGTGCAAGCGTCGCCATCGACCGGTACGTATCGGCGGCCGAGTCAAAAATTTTCAGCCCCAACAGCGCTTCGCCCTTCACCTCCAGCAACTCATACCGGCTCACCCCTTTACGTACACGTCCCCTATGGCTCAAATTCAGCAACGCCGTGGCTTGGCTAAGCGCCTGATGATAATGGTGCTCACCCAGCAGATCGGTCAAACGGTTCCATGTCGGCGAAGCCTCCACCACCCCGGTGGCCCAGGAAGTGCCAATAGCCAACCATCCGGCCAAAATCAGCATCAGCACGTAACGGCTCCGTCCCGCAACTGTGTTTTCAGGCATACCATAATCTCCACATGGAAGGTGTTTACCCATCTCACCTCTTATCAGCATAAACGCTTAACTCCCATCGGGGTTGCAGGAATAAAAGGTTCGGGCAAGAGGCAAGCGTCCCAATCAAGCGTGGTGGCCTGGGCTTTTTGATCGGCCGCTCCTATGAGGCCTCCAGCCATACCTTGCCCATCGCCCGTTTGGCCAGGCGCCATATCTCCGCCGAGCCATGGTACGAAATCCGCCAATAGATGCGGCGCAGGTCGGTTACAGATATTGCCTGGCTGTTGCCCAGCCAGGAATTGGCGGCGGCAAAGGCCGGGTATTCCACCTTGTACCGGGTGTACAATGTACCCCAGCGCTGCCTGAATTCCGTCTCACTGATCTCATCGGTCGCGCGTTGGCCCAGCACATCGTACACATCCAGTGTCAGGGGCAAGTCTTTGGCCAGACGCATCAGATCGTCTCGTGAACATTCCACATGCCGCAACGACGCATCAATGAATTGCCCTTCGTAATAAGCCATCTCCTCCTCCACCAGCCGCTCCTCCATACCCAGTTCCTGCGCTACCCGAAGTATTTCCCGATGGGTGTCCGCCAACAACCGCTCGTACGCCACCACCACCAATGACTTGCCCAGCGTGTTCTGCACCGCCTGCACCGTACACTCCAGCCATAAAGCCAGGCCGGTTAAGGGTTTAAGCCCTGACGATGCCAGAAGTGACTGGGCCACACTGGCAGGATTACGCAAGGCAAGCAAATATCGATCTTGATAATTCAAATCCGCAAATACCCGCTGCCAGAAAAAAAGTAGCCGGTTGATCCGTGGGTCCTTGAAGGCCCATATGTTTTTATCTGCGAATTTCTCCCTTAGTAAATTTCGGGCTTCTTGCAGCAGGCCCGCGTACGGTTCGGCGGATTCCACGGCCTCCCGCGGGCATACCGGCCAGCCCAAATGGCGGCCCGCCAGTTCCAATAACCGGGTATTGATGCGCTGGGTGGGTACATCTTCCCAAAATCCGGATGGATTATTCAAATTGGGCCTGACCAGTTCGTCGCCGAGGTTAATGCCAAACACGGGCAACATTCGGGTTAATGCACTGGTGCCGCTGCGCGGCGTACCTAAAACCACTACCACCGTCTGTTTTTCCCACGTCATACCAGCCTTCCTTCCTTGCACTACGCGTGCAAATCCCCGGGCCATTCCAGGGCCTGCAAGGCCCCCACATAACTACACGATTGCATTGACGTTTGGTTGCAATTGCCGCGTTTTGTCCTGTTTGCGGGGCTTGGCACCAGTGCAAAAAAAGAAAGGGGCGAGCCAGAAAGGCCCGCCCCAGCGTTCAAAACCCATAGCCTTTTCGCGGTTGTTAAAATTTGAACTGGAACTGCACTTGTCCGATCCAGTCGTTAGTGCCTGCCGTTGTGCCCAAGTTGGCATTGGTATAAGCGGCATTGTTGACGTAGGTAACCGCGGTCTGAATCTTGGCGTTTTCACCGAAGATGTAATAATTCAGCCCCAGCGTTCCTTCATACATGTGCTGACCGGTGTGGCTGAAGAGCAACTCACCGGCTCGACCAGCAATTTCCCACTTATGCGGCACCAGGAAATAGCCTACTTCACCGTAATAACCCAGTTCTCCCACCGAACTGTAGCCGAAGGTGCTTACCGGCGTATTGTCGTAGTGCTGGTAATACACTGCACTGTTGAACGAGAAGCCGCGATACTTGGCGTGAGCGTCAACAGTGGCTCTTACCAGGCCGCCGTTTAGCGTGTAAGAAGCGAAATTGCCGGCGGTCGTGGGCAGGCCGGGATTAGAGGTGGTGGCTTGCAAAGCTGAATTCTGCGATTCATAACCCGCAGCGGCACCAATCAACCACACAAAGTGCTGGTTATCCTCGACATCGGGGGAGTCGTTGAAATCCGAGATCTTTCCGGCACCGGCGAAATTGACACGGCCATAAACGCCCATTCGATTCCCAAAGTGGCCACCCGGTCCCACCGCACCATTATCATTGGATGTGGAGCCGTTGTTCACCTGGACCTCGTAATTGAGCTTATGGATAATAAGAGTGCCATCCAGGTCCACGGCATCCGATCTCACTGGATCGAACGGGGCTTCCACCACTGCAAAATCGGGAAATTCCGTTCCGGATGAGAAGTATTCTACATGGGTGAACGGCACCAACATGGAACCGGCCCGCACCACAAACATGGGGCTGAATTTATAGCCAGCCCATGTATCCAGAATGGCAAAGGCGTTGTTGTTGCCAGCCGATGCCCCGCTGATGCCGGTTTGAAAGTCGCCGGAAATACAGTAGATGAAATTCTGGAACGCATTGCCGGATAGAATCAGCCGGGCCCGGCGAAAGTTAAATCCGCTGTAGTTCTTATGAGCGCTGCTGGCTCCGGCGGGCGTGCTGGCGGTGCCGGCGGCGGCATAGCTATATCGGAACTGCAGGTAGCCGTTGATGTTCAGTTGAAAATCTTTATCGGCACTGCGGATGAAAAAGCCGTTGTCGTAACCCGCCTGAATCGGATTATCCAGATACTGAGATTCCTTTTTCGACTGTTTCAGCGTGCTTTCCACTATGGCCCGCACTTCAGCCGCCCGCTGTTTGGCCATCCACACGGAATCCTGATGAGCCTTGAGCGTATTAACCGCGGACTTGAGCGACTCAATTTCCTTCTGCAACTGGGCCACGGTGTCGCTTTGGGTGGTGGTTGCGCCGGCTGCGGCCGGCGTTAATGGTTTTGCCGGCGTTCCAGCCCACGCTACCGTGGCCAACGCCAATTGAGCTACCAAAGACGCCAACATCAGGCGTCCCCTGGCTCTGCCGATGGATGTTTGGTCTGCCATGTTTTGTCTCCTTATTACAGCAGCCTTCCCTTGTCCTGAAATCCACGCGACCCTACACCGGGCCGGTGAATACAGAAGGCATTATGGCCATCAGCGCTAGGAATCCATGAAGGTCGTATCATGAATCCGATAATTGTGCGCGGGTAAAGCCGCACCGGTTTTACGTTAAAACAGTGTATATCTGGATAACTACATGATACGTGTATGGATGGTTCTGCAACACAGGCCATTCATGCCCCGCTGCATCCGCGATGGTGCTGAAAAATAGATTCTTTATCGCCAGAGAATCGCGGCAATCGATAAAACGCCAAACACCACTCCCACCAGGCCGTTGATGGTCATAAAGGCGAGGTTAATTCTGGAGATATCATCGGCCTTTACCAGGGACTGCTCGAGGGTTAACAGCGCTGCGACTGCGGCCAGACCGATCCAATACGTATTGCCCAGCCGCATACCCCCGCCGATACCTGCTCCAAAAGCCGCCAGAGCCAGAACCGTCAGCAGATGACACAGGCGGGATATCCATAACGCCGTGGCTGCACCGGCCCGGGCTGGAATCGAAAAGAGCCGCTCGCGCCGGTCCACCGTCTGATCCTGCAAGGCATAGAGAATATCAAAACCCGCCGTCCAGAAGAGTACACCCACGCCCAGAAATATCACTTGCCAGTCCAGGATTGGCCCGTGCGGCGGCACAATAGCCACCCAGGCGCTCAGCGGAGCGAGCATGAGTGAGGCTCCGATAAAAAAATGGCAAAGCCACGTAAAACGCTTGGTGAAGCTGTAAAACGCGATAAATGCCAGCACCGGCAGGGCCAAAATCACCGGATACACATTGCCCAGCAGTTCGTAAAAAAGACCCGTGGCCAGCACAAACAGTGCTCCGCACAGCGCCAGCACCATAACCATAAAAGCGGGCGATATCTCGCCGCGGACGCTGGGCCGGTTTTCTGTGCGCGGGTTACGCGCGTCAATATGCCGATCCACCAACCGATTGAATGTCATCGCAAAGGTCCGGGCCAGGACCATGCACGCGATAATCAGACCCAGGCGCAGCCAGCCTGGCCATATCAGCCCGATGGCCCGGGAGGCCAGAAACGTGGCGATCAGGGCAAAAGGTAACGCGAAAATGGAGTGCGAAAATTTTATCAGGTCCAAAAATACTACCACCCGTTCCCACCATCCGGTTGGCTTGTCAGCCCGACCTGTTCCAGACGCCGATGGTAAATCTGCAGGGTTCTTTTGCCCGGTGCCTGTGGTGCTCATCAAAGCCGAATCCAACAAACCTGTGAAAAAAAACAATCCATCGTCGCTCGGGCTGTCGTGTTGTATTTCGATCCACTGTACAGAACCGGCACCGTAGCCATTCAGGCCGGCTTGTTTGCGTCTGCCAAACCGCTGCTGCCGTGCGAGTCCCTGCCGGCATCTGCAGGCTGTGGCGTCGCGGTGCCGGGCTTTCGCGCTCCCGCCCCCAGCCAGCGCGTATGCCACGTATGCTCAATACCAAAAAAGTCCAGCACACGCCCTGCCACCGTGTCCACCAGGTCATCGATCGACTGTGGATTTAAATAAAACCCCGGACTGGCCGGACATACCACCGCACCCGCCTCCGTGGCCAAAATCATGTTGCGCAATTCCACCAGCCCCAGCGGCATCTCGCGGTGCACCAACACCAGCCGGCGGCGTTCCTTGAGTGTTACCTGGGCCGCCCGGCTGATAAGATTTTCCGACAGGCCATGCGCGATTTGGGCCAGTTTATTGCTGGAGCACGGCACCACCACCATGCCATGGTGGACAAATGACCCGGATGCAATACATGCTCCAATATCCTGGTAGGCCAACGGTATGATTTGACCTTCCGCAGGTACCACGTCCGGCCCCAAAATGGCCCCTGGGGTGGGCTGTTCCAGGCCCAGTTCATCATGCAAAAGCCGCCGACCCGCCGGTGAAATTACCACGTAGCTGCGCACGCCGCCGGCAGTGAGGCCCTGGAGTATTCTCCGCGCATAAACGGCCCCGGATGCCCCGGATATGGCCACAACCACGGTCTTTTCAAAGTGCATCATCACCTCACACACCGGCAGCTATTCCACCGACTCTTCCGCCAGCAGCCGCGATTCCCGGCGGGCATGTTCACCAAACCATTCCCAAATCCGCGGATGATTCAAAAAATCGGTCCCCAACTTGGCTCGCAGCTCCGGTCCAAAATCATGCCCCTGGCAATCCCGCAGGTGATCCAGCAGGGCCATGCCTGCGAAAAAACCTGACCCTTTCACCACATCCGGCAGTTTATGGCAGTACAGGGCTACATTCTCCGAGCCGATGTTTTGGCCGCAGCGCCGACACCACCAGGAACAGCACACAATACGCCGCATGAATTTCGACTCTTCGTTCATTACTTCCACGCGGGACAACCGGCCTCTACGTCGTCCCGGTCGCTGCGCAAT
>JAJZKY010000146.1 GCA_021803885.1 Planctomycetota bacterium | reverse complement strand
CTTGAGCACCAGGACGAGAGCGCGGCGCGCGCCGCAGATGTTGATCGGCTCATAGGAAGCGTTGAGAACCAGGACGGGCATTTGCAGGATCTGGCCGGAGTTCGTCCAGCTTTGGCCCTCCGGATGCACAACACGAGCGGCTTTTGCGAGCGACTTTTGCTTGCGGGCGTGGATCATGGCTTTACCAAGCGACATCGGAATCTCCTCGTCAAAGTGGGTCGTCAGCGTGTGGTCGTCGGTGGGTGGAATCTCTCCCGTTCGGTGGTTTCGGACTGTGCCTGCGCACAGGGTTGGTTTATGTGGGGTGGGGCGATGCCGTGGCGAACGATGGCTCGCTCGACGGTGGCTCTTCGCCGAAGGCAAAAGGAATATCCTGTTCGTCGCCGAGACGGGTTTGCCCTTTGAGGCAGGATATCTGAGCGCGTGCGAGTGCGGCGACGTAGACGGTGGAGGCTCCGGCATTGAGCAGGGATTGAGCGCAGGCGCGTGCAGTGGCGCCGGTGGTCACGATGTCGTCGATGAGCAGGACGGTGCGGCCTGCGACATCCTGCGGACGCGAGACGTGGAAGGCCTGATCGAGGTTGAGGCGGCGCTCGTCCAGGGTGAGCGAAGCCTGCGGGCTGGTCTGGCGCTGGCGGACCAGCGAAGCGGGCGAGAGTTGCAGGCGCCAGTCCGGATGGGTGCGGCGTAGATCGCGCAACGCCGAGGCTGCCAGCAGACGTGCCTGGTTGAATCCGCGATTGCGCTGGCGGCGCGGGTGCAGCGGGACGGGAATGACGAGCATCGATTGCGGCGTTTCCGGGGCAAGGGTGCGGATGGCGTCGGCGAGCATGCGGCCAAGTGGCTGGCTGATGGAGTGAATCCGGGTGTACTTCAGGGCATGAATGGCGAGACGCAGTTCGCTGGAATAGGTGGCGTGGGTGACGACGCGAGCAAAGGGCGTCGGCGCGGCATGGCAGGCACTGCAGAGAAGGTCGTCCGGTGCGTCGGAATTGGTGTGCGGCGGAGGAAGAGGGTCAACGCTGAGCAGCGCCGCACCGCAACAGGAGCAGGCAGCACATGCCGAAGATGCGCTGCGAATCGCGGCCCAGCAGGCGTCACAGACCGGAGCTGCGGAAAGACGAAGAAGCGGCTGATTGCAAAGGCGGCAGAAGTCCGGTGCGAGTACGGTGGAGAGCGAGGAGAGCAGGAGACGGGTGGTCGAGGAAAGTGAGCGGCGAAAGGAAGTTGCGGAGAGAGAAACAGCGGGCGTAGCGATCGATACGGCTTCCGCGTGGAAGCGGTGATTGGGCGGGATCGGTTCGAGACGAGGTCTGCTACTGAATTCGCACCTCACAAACCTGAGTTGAATGAGAGCCGCCAGAAACTTGCAAGGCAACCGTCGCCACCAGTATAAGCAGAGCGCGGAGAAGAAATCTATCCTGAAATGACCGGAGCAGGCGAAGTTTCGCCGGTTTTCTTCCGGCCCCCGGGCGCGATTCACGCCGGAACGGGGAATCATCTATAGTCGCAGTACTGGAAATGGCGCCCAATCGGGGAGGGTTGATCGTGTCTTCATTTCGTCCGTATGTTTCTGCGGAGCAATCGCCTGCGGAGTTCACGTTTCGTGCGCTGGTGCTGGGGTCAATCTTCGGGATCATCTTCGGCGCTGTGACGGTGTATGTGGGACTGCGCGCAGGTCTTACGGTGGCGGCGTCGATTCCGATCTCGGTGCTGTCGATCAGCATTCTGAGGGTCTTCGGACGCTCGTCGATTCTGGAAAACAACATAGTGCAGACGACGGGCAACGCGGGCCAGTCGATCGCCTCCGGAGTGATCTTCACGCTGCCGGCGCTGATCTTTCTGGGCTTCGATCTGGAGTACACGCGCATCTTTATGCTGGCGCTGGTGGGCGGATGGCTGGGTGTTCTGTTCATGATCCCGCTCAGGCGACAGTTGATTGTGGAGGAGCACGAGACGCTGACGTATCCGGAGGGGACGGCGTGCGCAGATGTGCTGATTGCGGGGGATCGCGGCGGGTCGTTTGCCAGCCGAGTCTTCTTCGGGCTGGGACTGGGTGGGCTTTATACGCTCTTCCAGAACGACAACCTGCTGGCGGCCTGGCCTGCGACGCCGAACTATGAGCCGGATCTGGGTGCGCAGCACATTCTGAAAGGCGCGGCGATTCGCGCCGATGTGACGCCGGAGTATCTGGGCGTGGGCTACATTATCGGACCGCGCGTGGCCGGCGTGCTGGTGGCTGGCGGGGCGATTTCCTGGCTGGTGCTGATGCCGCTGATCTCGTTCTTTGGCGGAGCGCTGCATCATCCGGTGTATCCGGGGACGCGGCTGATCGGTGAGATGAGTCCGAGCGATCTGTGGTCCACCTATATCCGGCCGATGGGTGCGGGTGCAGTGGCCGCAGCGGGGCTGATTACACTGCTCAAGACCATCCCGACCCTGGTGAGCGCACTGGCTGGCGGCGTTCGCTCGATGCGCGCGCGCAGTGCATCCGGCAGCAATGCCTCCGGACGCGCCGCGCGTACCGATGATGACCTGCCAATGAGCGTGGTGCTGGGCGGATCGCTCGTGCTCGTCGTCCTCATGTTCCTCTTTCTTCAGTTTCATCCCATACCGGGCGCGTATGTGGGAGTATGGGCGAATCTTGCGGCATCGCTGCTGGTTGTGGTCTTTGGATTTCTGTTTGTGACGGTCAGTTCGCGGATTGTGGGGATTGTGGGCAGCTCGGCGAGTCCTGTCTCTGGCATGACGATTGCGACGCTGATGGCAACGGCGGCGGTTTTTCTGCTGAAGGGATGGACGGCTCCGGCCTATGGAGCGCTGGCCATTACCGTGGGCGGAGCGGTGTGCATTGCTGCTTCAAACTCGGGCGATACGAGCCAGGATCTGAAGACGGGCTATCTGGTTGGTTCGACGCCGCGGCTACAACAGATTGCACTCATGATCGGGGTTTGCATCTCGACGGTGATTATCGGCTTCACGCTGACGGCGATGAATACGGCGTTCCAGGAATTTCGGCTGGCACCGCAGGTATGGGAGCTGTCTCAGCCGCATGCAGGTGTAACCGTTCAGGCAGGCGCACATGCTCCGGTGAATTTTACGACGACGGGAGCGGGCAGCGCGGTGCTGCACGGGAAGGATTTTCTGGTGCTGAATGCGATCGGTTCGCCGGTGCTGGCAGACGGAAAGTATCTGTATTCACCGAAGACGAAACGGATTGAGGTGCAGTGGATTCAGGGGATCGGCAGTGAGAAGGCTGCGGCACCGCAGGCCAGGTTGATGGCAACGGTCATCAACGGCATCCTGAGCCGGAAGCTGCCCTGGGGGCTGGTGCTGATGGGCGTCTCTCTGGTGATTGGCGTGGAGCTGTTGGGGGTTCGTTCGCTGACCTTTGCGGTGGGCGCGTACCTTTCGATTGGGACGACGCTGGCGATCTTTGTAGGCGGCGTGATGCGCTGGATGGTGGACCGGGCGCTGGAAAAGACAGGCGAAGCTGCTGCATCCGAGAGCGAAGTCAGTCCTGGTTCGCTCTATGCCTCCGGGCTGATCGCTGCCGGCGGCATCATGGGCCTGGTCGGTGTGGCGATCAAGGCGTACGAATCGCTGAGCGGCAAGACGCTGCCGATTCAGCTTCCGCAGGATACGTGGATGCATCACGACTGGGTCTCGGTGGTCATGTTCGCCGCACTCGCGTATTCGCTCTACTACTTTGCACGCAAGCCGCTGAAGAAATAATCTTTTTCATCCTCGTTGTGACGGCGAAGGGTGACGCCGTGCTTCTACATGTGGCGCAGGCGTTGCGCTGCGTCCAGTCCGCCGGGACTTTCCGGAGCGATGCGGATCGTCGGGATAGTCACGTTCCAGCGCAGTCAGCGCCTGGTGCGCGGCCACGTCGGCGGCGCGGTCATTGGTGGTGATTACGCGAAAGTATGCGGTCCTGGCAGCATTCAGCTTCTGCGCGTTGAGATCGGAATTCTGCACGCGATTCATCGGGTTCACCGGTGGGGCTGCGACAGCCAGAAAGCATGAGGCGGTGGCAAAGAAGCAAAGCAAGACAGTGTGAACCAGACGATACGCAAATTCTGTTCCTGCGCTTTTCATTCTGTTTTCGACGCTGAATCTGCCGGATGAGTTTTGTCCGCTTGTTGCAGCGCGCGGCGGGCTGAGTGATCGTGGTTGAGCTATTGTGACCAGCGTCTGACGAACCCCTTGCCGCACACTGGGGAGGTATATGCACCGTGTATGTGCTTCTGCGTCCTGGAAGTGGACAAGAGTCGAGAGGACAGAGCAGATACCTTCGCAACCCTACAGCGTTTGGAGAAACCATGAATCTTTCTATCGTTATCGCAATGTTCCTGATGATCTGGCCAATCTCTTCCGGCAAAGTATTCCAGATGACCGCCAGCTCCATGGTTCCCGCAGCGATGGGGACGGTGAGGGCTTATCGAGATAAAGACAACAAAAACACTGTGCTCGATATCAAAGTGAAGCATCTTGCCAGGCCATCGACCCTTACACCTTCCGCCAGCAAATATCTGGTATGGATACGCCCCAATGGCGGAGATGCGTTGAAGCAGGGAGCGATCGGTGTGGATAAAAATCTGAGCGGGGAGTTGAAGGTGGAGACTGTCTCCAAGGACATGGATGTTTTCATCACCGCCGAGCAAAGCGAAAACGTGACCGTTCCATCGAGCACTGAGGTGTTGCACACCCACATCAGCACTAACTGAGTTTTGTTCCGGGGAATCGAGTTATCCAGCCGAATAGCTTCGCAGTTTCCAGGTTGCGGACCTTCCGGATCGCTTCCTGACAAGTGCGTTCCATTGCAACGCCGACGTAACCAAAACTCCAACAAGATGCAGCAGCATGCTGCGCCAGTCCTGCCGGAAGAGGACGACTGAGGCCGCGCGAACGATGCAGCCCATCGCCAGCGCAATCGGGCACAGAGGGAAGTCGCGAAGATCGGCGGTCAGCAGCGTCCGGAGCGCGAGCGGCAACGGCAACACCTGACCGCAGAAGAGCAGCAATGTGAAGACGCAGATGCGCGAAGGGGCGGCGATGCCCTCTCGGTAGAGTTTTTGCTGAGTCCGCACCAGACTTCGCCTGCATTGCGGTACATGCGGCAGACGGCGTCGGCGGTGAGGTCAAAGACATGAGTCTGGGTGCCGTGACGGCGAAAGAGCTGCGG
This sequence comes from Planctomycetota bacterium, assembly GCA_021803885.1. The sequence goes on along the minus strand of JAJZKY010000146.1, from coordinate 4,149 downwards.
CAGCAGCAGGCCGTCGTGCAGGTGCTGCGGATGGCGGAGTGACCGCCGGTGGCCAGATACGAGCTGCGGCGCACCATCATGAACTGATCGCAGCCGACAGCGAAGCCGGGGCGACGCGTGAAGCGCTCGCCGGGCAGAGGCAGGAAACCAAGCAGGACGAAGTGAATGAGCTGGATGAGAAGCCATTCCAGCCATGTTTGGGTCTGCTGACGGGGAAATCCGGTGACCATGCCGGTCGAGTCCGAATGCAGCTCGGTGAGCATGCGCTTCAGTGCGAGCGAACCGAGACCGGAGCGAAAGACAATGGGCTGACTGCGCACATCCTGAAAGCGGCTCTCCGGAGTGATCCAGAGCGCAGAGCCGGGACGGGTGAGAACCTGCTGGCCCATGTGGAGCAACTGAGCCGCGCCGCGACGGGTTCCATTCGCGACGGGAAAGAAGCCAAGCGGGCGAACGATGGCGTAGTGATCGAGCGCGGTGACGTCCATGGGCACGTAATGCTCGCGTTCGGGCAGGAGTGCTTCGGCCAGGAGTAGGGCGACCAGCGGATCCCACCACGAGGCGTGGTTGGCGAAGAGGATGAGCGATGACGCCTGGCGCGGAATGCGGTCGACGTTGGCGACGCGCAGAGCGTGGAAGTGACGGCGGGTATACCAGCGCGCATAGAGCCAGAAGAGCGCCCGACGACGCGCCGCAGGTGGGTGTATCGGTCCCGCGCCGATTTCGTTGACGAGCTTCGAGGAAGGCATGCCGTGTTCTCCGAGTTCGACTCTACGCTGTATTCCGCCAGTCCGCAGCGCGTTGACGCATAGTGGCATGAGCAACAGATGTGCCAGAAGGTCCCCGCGTTGCGGAGACTCTGCGCGGAAGCGCGGCAGATCGACCGCTTCATCGACAGCGCCGCATCTGGCTAGAGCGTTTTCCCTAATGCTGTAGACCTTCGAGGCAGTGTTTGAACCATGCCGATGCGTTTTCCGGGGTGATATCGGGAAGCAGTTCTGTGATGGTTTGATCGAGAACTTCTTTGCTGCGAGCTTTCGCTTTGCGGAGCAGCCCTTTGAGTTTTGACCAGGCCTTCTCGATGGGATTCAGGTCGGGCGAATAGGGCGGCAAGTAGAGCAATTCCGCTCCGCATTTCTCGATTCGTTGCCTGACGCCATCCACCTTGTGCGAACTCAAGTTATCCAGCACCACCACGTCGCCCGCGCGCAGTTGCGGACATAAGCAGTGATCCAGATAGGCGAGAAATATATCGCCATCTGTAGCCTCCTCGATAGTCATTGCGGCGATCATTCCGCGCGTGCTGAGTGCGCCCAAAATGGTCAGTATCTTCCAGCGGCTGTCGGGCGTGGCTTCAAAGATACGCCCTCCTCCGGAAGCGCGCGCATAGAGTCGCGTCATCGAGGTAGTGACACCACTTTCATCCAGGAAAATCAGGCGTTCCGGCGCGATCGAACGGATTGTCGCGACAAACTCTTCGCGCCGTTTATGGTTGGCTTCGGTGTCGCGTTCGGCGGCGTGGAGCGACTTTTTTTCAACCGCAGATTCAGTTTTTTGAGTAGCCGCCAAACACGCGGAACACCCAGCGTGATGCCCGCTTCGGTCTGTAACTTGGCTTGTATCTCGACAAGAGTCAGATCCGGCTGAGATGTTACCCAAGATATCACCAACTTTTGCTGCTCAGCGCCCACGCGCGGCTTGCGGCCTGGCTTGTGCGGCACCCTTTCCGCCTGACCTGTGCGCTTGCGCGCGGCAGAAATCTTCTTCGCCCAACCCACGCTCACAAGAAATCGGCCGGCCAGTGCCTCCAGTGTTCCCTCGCCTTGATCATAGGCGAAAAGAAGTTTACGACGCAGATCATCCCCAAGGGGTTTTCCCATGTCTTTGTTCGCCGCAAAGAGTCGCCAAAACCAGTCTACACTATTTAGGAAAATGCTCTAATTGCGAAGAGAGCAAGTTCCAGACGATTGAATACACCCAGTTTGTCGAAGATATTGCTCAGATGATGTTTGACGGTCTGCTGGCTCAGGGATAACTTGTTTGCGATCTCCGAATTCGAGTACCCTGCCGCGATCGCGCCAATAATTTCCAACTCACGAGCGGTCACACCGAACTTTGATCCGTGATTCGGCTTATCCGCGTTTTGTGTCAGTTCCTTCACGGCATGCACAAGGTTGGCCACGCCATCATTGCCGATCCAATATTCCCCTGCCTTGATACAAAGGAGGCTTTCGACCAGTACTTTGGCAGGGGACGACTTCAGCACAATCCCACGCGCACCCAGTTGCAACGCACGCAGATAATCCGCTCGTGAAATAGCGTTGGTCAATATCAATGTACGGGTACTGGACTCGACCAGAGCGAGTTCCGCAAGAACCCCCATGGCATCGAGGCCTGCAAGCTCCAAATCCATGAGAAGGATATCGGGCTTGACCTGACTCACTAGCTCCAGCGCATCCTTTCCATCGGCTGCCTCACCCACGACTGAGAACTTCTGCTCCGCCGTCAGAAGCGCCTTCATCCCTTCGCGAAACATCGTCTGGCCATCCGCGATCACGACTCGAGCTGTCTTCAACGCAACCGAGGCCGTCCTGGATCCTGTGATTCCTTCAAAGACAGTAGGCATGATCATGGTTTCACCAGTACAGATACGAACTACCTATTCTGGAACCCCAAATGAGGCCACTCAGCGGACAGCATCGACTCGGATTGTCCTGCGGCCCGTCCGCGGCTGCGCCAGGGAAGACCTCAGGGACAAGCTCGTAACCGTTCCTCTATCAGCTATCGGCGCAAATCGAAAAACCTGTAGCGTGGTGCTTTTTGCGCCATCAGATCGGAACGAGAAAGTAAGAAATGATGCTATTGATTTAATCTCTCATCTCCGCCTTCCCATGTCAAGCGCCCATCCGCCATAAATAACAGATTTTAAAACTGTCAGCATCTTTTCACTGCATGAAGCTTTTTGTGCAATCAATCATTGCCGCTCACCTTCTCAGATCGCCAATTCGGATACATGCTGCAATTCCGGTCCATATGGGCAGGTGGTTCCAGTGGATGTGGGCACTGAAAAAGCTCTGATGTGGGCAGCGATTCCGTTGTGATGTGGGTAGGAATTCCGGGTTTGACCGGAATACAAGCAGGCCAATCCATCCGGCTACGCCTACAGCTCAACAGCATTGTCTGAAAGTCTGTGACGATTGCTTTTCTGCTCAAATCGCAATTTCTCCTGTTTCCCTGGCGGAAATACAGTTATGAATCCGATTTAGAGGAAGCATAATAATAAGCGTACCGATCTTCCTGTTGTTTCACATCGTTCAAAAGCAATCCAATCACTATATCTTCTCCAAATTGCTGTATCGTACTCCGAACCAATTCTTTTGGTGTACGGTTGGCGCGAGTTACCCAGAGACAGGCATCGCAGTGCAGGCGAATCGCAAGCCCATCCGGCACCGAAACAATCGCAGGAACATCTATAATCAACCAATCAAAAACTGCAGCCAGTTCATTTAGAACGCTCGCAAAGCGCTCTGAGTTCAGTAGGTCGATCGGATTGGAAGTTGTCTCTCCTGCGGACAGCACGTAAAGGCCTCCATGCTGCAACCGTCGCACTGCTTTCATCGGCTCCAGGCCATCGCGGAGGCAGTGAAGAAGGCCTGGACCGGATGGAAGGCCGAGTCGTTCACCAACCACTGGCTGGCGAAGATCCGCCTCGACGAGCACAACTCGGGTCTCGCTTCGCTCTGCCAAAGCAAATGCCAGATTGATCGCGGATGTGCTCTTCCCTTCCCCAGGCATAGCACTTGCCACCATCACGCGCCGGATTTTCTTGCGGCTCCAGAGAGACGTCAGGTAGACGCGCACGAGACGATAGCGATCTGCGGCAAGACTGTCCGGTTCAGAGTGCAGAACTATCCTGGATTCGGGCTGAGTTTCTACCGCAACTTCCACAATGGCATTGGGCGATTGATAGCCGCCTTGCCCGAGTTGGTTCTGCATCGGGCTCGGATTGCTCGGAGATGATTTAGAGCGTTTTCCCTAATGCTGTAGACCTTCGAGGCAGTGTTTGAACCATGCCGATGCGTTTTCCGGGGTGATATCGGGAAGCAGTTCTGTGATGGTTTGATCGAGAACTTCTTTGCTGCGAGCTTT
>JAJZKY010000145.1 GCA_021803885.1 Planctomycetota bacterium | reverse complement strand
TCTTGACGTCGATCAACGGGGTATCACGGCCATCCACATACGCAAATCACGCCTCCGCCGACGCTTATTCATGCACTCTCGCAGGGTATGTATCTCAATGCCTGTGCGCAAAGGCTAAACTGTTACGTTCCGCCAACTGCGCAAACGGCGTGGCGGCAAGCATGGCTTGGATCTGCGTGGCAGCTACGCCCGCCTTGGTCAATGCGTGTGCCAGGGCTTCCTCCACGCCTGCCACGGTGCGAAAATAGGCCGCCGCGTCGCCCGGCCCCAGGGGTTGCCAGCGTGCCCGCGCCAACACGTATGCTTGTTGCACGGCGGAAACTCCCGCCTCCGCACAAGCCTGGCGTAAATGGGCGATTTTCTCCGCCTGCAACCGGGCCAGAACGGTTTTAAGATCGGCGATCGTCCACACCGGCATGGCAATGGCAACATCACCCCACAGCCACACCACCGGCGCATCGGTCGCTGTTAATAGATTCATGCATCACTCCTGATAACTTCTAAATGTGTTCCCCGGCCCCTTGTCGTGTTGGGCCGCCCCGCTACGAGAGGATCCACGTTTCGGTATATGGCCCCACAGAGGCCACTTCCGCGGTAAATACGCTTACCTGCCCAACCCGCAACCGCAGGCGAAACTGGGTTACGTTAAAATTGCCGGAAATCACGCAGCCGTCCGCAGCCGTGAAAACAATCGGTACCTGTGAATGCAACGTGCCCAGTCCCGGGTCGTTTTGACTTAACCAGCCCACGATCGTGCCTTTCAGCCGCTGGCCGGTCAGCACGCCCGATCCGTATCCGGCATCCGCAAATGATTCCGAGTCTCCCTCGCGAAACTCCTCCTCCAATTGGCAATCGTAAATCTGGGCGGTAATGCCCGGCGGCAAGGTTACCGTGGCCGTCAGACCCGAAAGCGGTGTAGTGGTGGACATGACTCTTCTCCATAAAACCAGCCTGTAAAGACTACGTACTCTTACCCATGGCCGGCCAATTCAAACACCTGACATTGAAAGCGAACCTGCACCCGATAGACCTCATCATTGGCCGCATCAAAGCCGACCTGGGCAGGTTCGGCCGCTTGCTCCTGCCAGATGCCAAGAAGCACCCCCGCCGAAAGGGGCAAGCTCACCGCATCCAGAAGAGACGCGAGTTGGTCGGCAATTTCCAACAGCACCGGCAAATTTTCGCCCACCGCGGTCAGCACCACGGTGGTTTGCGTTACGCGATTGCCGGAAAAATCATGCCGGGTAGGACCGCCAGCCGTAGTCAAAGTCAAAAAGGGCAGCAAAGCCGTTTCCGGCGCTGCACCGGCAAACACCTGGTTTTGGGCCAAAAGGCCAGTGATGGGTCCATCGGCCAAGATGGCGGCGATCAGGGCCTGAATCAAACTTTGCATGGCTGTTCCCGCCTGATAATGCGTACGTATTACGATTGGGGATCAATAAGCTGGGCGAAAATGGCCCAGGCCCGCCCGCGGTCACCCAAATCCGCGGTGAATCGCACCAGATACCAATTGATGCCGTCGCTGACCCGGTCGCCGATACGTGCTTGGGGATTGACCGGGGAAATAATCAGATGCGTCGTCACAAGGCCTCGCCGATCCATAGCGGTATTGGCACTGGCCCGCAGGGTAAGTATCGTGGCCGGAATGGCGGTCGCGATGACCTGCCATTGGCGCATTACTCCGCCGGCGGGATCTGCGCTGACCGCGGCGCGCTGCACGCTGATTTGCCCGGCGCATAATAAAAGCAGACTCATGGTTTTACCTTAGTTCAATGCAGGCTCCTGGGCCTTGGGCACAAAACAGCACCGAATACCATTCCGGCCACGCCTGGGGTTACGCGTTTCACACCAGCACGTCCCGATACGGCCCCAAGATGGCCTTTATTTCCGGGGTAAACACCAGATCGCCGGGCCGCACAAAATACTCATACCCCATCGTTCGCCCCAGCGACTCCCGGCTTTTGGTGAGATCCGGCTCATTGAGCAAATTCCCCACCATCAGCGCCACCCCGAGTTGCAGGTCGGCGGGCATCAACACGCCCACGACCTGCGCCTGGTCGGCGTGGGGCAGTACAAATGTTGCGCTGATCGTGGTAGCGGAAACACCGCTGACGGTAACGCTTTCCTGCGTTGGCAATCCGGGGTCCACGGTCAACGTGGTGCCCACGGAAATCTGCCAGGGCTGAAGCGCGTTGCCTTCCCCGGCCATACCGCCCATGGCCGCCAGCGGCACGGTCTGAAGTCCTGGCGCAATTGCCGCCGTAGCCACGGTTAAATAGCCACAGCCGGCGGTGTAATCCACTTGAATGATGCCCCGGCCCAAGGCCGGAAACCCATCCTCCGCCAGCGCCGCCAAGGCCCAGAAATCCGGGAAACCGGCGGTCGCATCGGGCAACATGGAAATCCGCCCTGTGCCGGCCTGAATATCGAATTGATTTGGGTTGCAGGTAAGCGGGCTGGCAGATTGCGGATACAGCGTCACCAAATTCAGAGCCAGCACCGGCGTTTGCCGCAGCATCAGATAACCCACCCGCGTGGCATCGTATTTTTCCACCCAGCGGTTGGGCACAAACTGCCGTCGGCAATAGGTTTGGGCCATCACACTGGCCGCAGTTATTAGATTGTTGAGCATGGCACTGCTGATGCCGCCGGCACCGGCCACCACCGAGTTGACATAATCCGCGGTTACCAAATTCACCATAAAAATGATGTAGTGGGGGCATGACGGCAGATAACCGCTGCTACTGCGGCCTCTTCTCGCCGCCGTAACGCCTTGGCCGCACGCCGACGTAAACAGTCTCCGGGGCAGTCCGAAGGCTCGTACTGCCGAGGCGTGCCGTGAAACGATAGGGCCCATAGAGTGAGAGGTCAAATTCCCGGTTCAACACCAGCGGTCGCCAATAGGCGTAGACGGTCCCCGGTTCGAGCATGTAAACCTTCGCCGAGGGCGAGATGGTCCGATCGGCCTTGGCCAACAGCTTGCCGTAGGCGGTCAGCGGTGCGGGCCCGCTTTGGGCGGCCGTGTGGAACGGCCCGGTCACCCGACGCTGACGAAAGTCGATTTGCGGGTTCCCGGTCAGGGATACCGCTGCGGGGTGCCGGCCAACGCAGCGGAACAGTATCTGAATTCGGGCGGTCGGGTTAGCCGTCCGAGGGGTAGCGTTAACGTACGCAGAAGCCTCAAGGCCGTGCCACGGCTTTCCCCACGTGACACCCACCAGTGGCGCGACCGTGAATTTCCGGATGGCGGGTCCGGTGGGCCGCCGGCGCGGCGGAGGAACGCGGAACTTCACGACGTTGCTTATCAGGCCCAAACCCGCGAGCTGCACCTCGTATTTTCCGGGAACGCTCAGGTCGAAAATATGGGAGAGGACCAACGGCAGCAGGAAGGTGTAGCTGGCGTGCGCCGGCACGAGCACGGGAATCCTTGATCCCACAGCGCCGCCGCGGAACCCGCTTCCAACGTATCTGGTCAACGGGGCTGGTGTCACTCGGGGCAACCGCCAGCACCAGGTGCCGGGAAATGCAAACCAAGGGGGCAACAGGTCCGCGACAGCCGGTGGATGGAAGGGCCGGGCACTGTGGTTTACCAGGGTTACGCGAAAGCCTACGCCATTGCCTATGGTGGTGCTGCCAATTATGGAAATCGATAGCGAAACGCCGCCGACGGACTGGGGGGCATGCGGCACCCGGGGCGTGTGCGGAATTGCCCACGGGGCGGCTCCGCAGGCCGCTGCCCCGCTCAATGAAATGGCGAGGATTATGAGCATTGCCTGCCCGGGAAGGGGATGGGTGCAGCAGAGCCATGCGGGCGCAGATGGCTGGCTGGCTTTATGCAACGCATTGATTCTGCGACGAAATTGGATCGACATTTTAACTCCTTCAGGATGTACGGTGGCACAAACAAAATAGTCATGGAACCTGCGGCGAGTGGGACACCGGCTGCGACCACGTTGGATATTCGTTTGTCGCCTGGCCCGCCGGATTTCCGGGGGTGATCGGATTTGTGATATTCCAGGCGGCCCCGTTGGCGCCGGCGGAATCCACCCCGCCCCAGTTCCAAGTAACCTTTGCGACGGGTACCGTGATGTCTGCTGGCCAACCGGAGGGGGTGTACATGAACCACATGGTGGCCGTATCGTCGACGGTTAGCTTTGTACATCCCGCCGGAACCCCGGGAAGGAACGGTCCCGACGATGGACTGTCCGTGGTGTCGAGCGTATTGGTCGGGTAGAACGGATACGGTAGATACGTGTCGATCCCGGAACTCACAAGGTGGGCTATCACGGCGTTATTCGTGTTGTACCAGTGCTGGTCGGCCGAGTACACCTGTATCCAACTGTACGTTCCGCGGAATGGAGGGATTTCGCCCACCGTTGCTGCGGTCAGGGTCGGGGTGAAAGTTATACCCAATTGCGGGTTCTGGGGCTGCGGCTGGAGGTAGTAGTCCCCGAGGTCGATGGCATCTGCGCCGTTAGCTATGTCTGTGCCTCCGTAGATGCTGCTGCCCGCTGTCGCTATCGTGGCCTGCGGCTTCTCCACGCTGAATGTGGTTTTGACCGCCGCCACGCCGGCGACCCCCTGTGGCTGGACCGAGGCCGTGTAATTGCCCGCGGTGGTGTAATAGTAAGATTGCAACATGGCCGGCGTGCTCGCCGGATCGGGAAAGGTGGCTTTTGTGTCATTGCCTGGAACAAGGGCGACCACCGTGCCGGTGCTCGTGGCGAGAGTGCCGTTGGCGTTGTCGTTCGCGGTGACGGCGAAGCCGTTAATCGCCGCCGAGCCATTGCCGCCTGCACCGGCAATTGTCCAGGTGAATTGGGTCGCCAGATCGGAGGGCGCCAACGCGGCTTGCAGTTGGATCGGCCAGCCGGCGTGCACCGGCACGGTCGTCCCCGTAACATTTGGGTTCCACGGGCCGTCGTAGGTTGTGGCCTCGGTGCCGTAACACATTATATTGAGCGTGTAACTGGTCACCGCCTTCGGATCATTACCGCTGCCGCTCCAGTATTGGTTGGTTGTGGTATCCGTTACGGTCACGCTGCAACTCGTCGAAATTTGCCAATAGCCGGTAATTAGCGGCGTAAATGTCAATGTCGCGCCGGAGCTTGCCGAAGGCTGCGCAGGATTGATGGACGTAGTGTAACTATTCGCCGGCGGGGAACCAAACGTGTCCGCCTGTAGGGCCTTGTATTGCACCTGCGAAACCGACCAATCGTAGCTTGCTGAAAGCTGGCCCTCCGGCGTGCCCGACGGCGGCGTTTAGGTTGCGGGGGCTGTCGGCGTCACTGGGCGTAGGGCACCAACACTTTAATCCAGGCCGATTTGCAGCCGGTCCCCGACAGGCCAATCCTCAGCTTATATTGCCCCGCCAGCGTCATGTCCCTCACCGCCTCGGGCCTAAGGACCTCGGCGTAGCTGTATACGCAATGCGGCGCGAGGACGAAGTCCTTCATCGAGGCCCGCGGGCGGCGAGGATGTGCCGCCAATTGCCGCCCGTAGGCTGTGAGCGGTACCGGCTTGTTTCGCAGGTTGAACTGCTTCCCGCTGCGGAATTTCATTACCGTCCGCTGCGGACCCACGGCCGCGATCTGTCGGAAATCCAGCAGCGGCAACCCGCAAAGCCTGAGGGTGACGGGCCTCCTCCCGAGATTAGCCAGCTCAACCCGGAATCGGATATCCGCCGGGCGTGCCGTAAATTTCTCCTTCTGGTTGTGCCACAGGGGGATGAGCATCATGGAGATTCCGCGCCAGGGCGGGCCCCACTTCACTGTGCGGCTTACCGCCCCGGCCAAAGGCAAATAAACCCCGTCTTTCGCCGGGCGCGGGACGGCAACGCGGACCTTGATCCATTTTGAAAGGACCAGCCGGGCGGAAATGCCAAGCCTGACCCAGTAAACGCCAGGAACGGTTAGGTCAAAGGACCGGCTGGGGAAGACACGGAGCGGATACCTAAAACTCCCGCCAGCAGGGATGTCCAAGAGCCGGCCGTTCGCAATCCCCGCGACAGGCAGGCCGCCCCACCACCGGCAAGCTCTGGTCGTGGGCGCGGAAGCGCCAGCGCTCCCCCGCACCGCAAGGTAATGGAACTCTGCAAACTCGGGCGTGGCCCAGCTACCGTGAATAGCATGCGCCGTCGGGTTGTGAAGGGTGGATTCGAGCCCACACGGCTGTCCCGGCTGGAGAACCCGTGTTGGCCAAATTTTGGCCGATAGAACCAGCGGGGCGTAGGTCGGGTCGGTGGCACCGGCTGGGAGCGGACCGGCCGGCACGACCGCACCTAAATGAGCGCCGCTGTAAGCAAGCACCAGCGCGGCGACCAAGCTGGCTGTCAGGCCCCTGGAACAACGGGAAGTCGGCGCTGGCGGATTACGCGGCACAGTTCCAGGGCGTTGGGTTGTCATAGGGATCCTTTCTAGGAAACTCTTTGGATGTTCAATCGGGTATTTGGACAGCCAGGCTCTGCGCCAGGCCATCCCATTCCGGCTCGCTGTCGATGTCGACACCGGCCGGGTTGGGGGCGTTTGCCAGCCCAGCGGTAGCCCAGGCCCCGTTAGCCAGGGTGGCCGTTCCAGACCAAGACCACGCGACTTTTTGGATTGGCACGTCAATGGAGCCGTACGTAGCTGGCGAATAAAGAAGGTAAATCTTTGGCGCATCCGCAATGTCCATGGAGACCATGTTATTAATCAAGGCCGTGCTGATGCCCGGTGAGTCGTCCGTCGCGTACTGGTGGTCGCCCAAATTCGTGTCCGCGCCGTAGGGCATCGATGTGTCGAGCCCGGCGGTGTTCCGGGTGAACGTTTGCCCGGCTGCATTTTTGAAGATGTCGGTGGGGTCGTAGATTTGCACCCAGACCGGGTTGCCGGCGTAGGCTGTAGGCAGCTGTGGTGCGGCGACAAACTTAATCCCAACTGCGGGCACGCCGTTGATGATCTCCGCTAGCCCGTCGTGCATCGCTGGGGGAATTAGGGCCGGGTCCTTGTTGTCGAACGCGACGGTTCCAGTGACGGTGTTCACAGCCATCGAAGGCTCTGTGACGTTAAAGGTCGTTGATGCGGACGGGATTGAGCCCCCTTGCGGCACCACGCTGACGGCGAAGTTGCCGGACTGGATGTAGTAATATTGGCCGGATGGCCCGGGGGAACTCGGCGAGGTGTCAGCCGCCGGGTTCAGCGGCACCACGTGGGTGTCCCCCGTGGTCGGGTTGTGGCCCCCTATCGCCGCGGAACCGTTACCGCCGGCACCGGCGACCGTCCACGTGAACTGGCTCGCCAGGTCGGAGGGAGCCAGGGCCGCATCCACGGATATCGGCCAGCCCGCGTGGACATCAATGGTCTTGCCGGTCACCACGGCAGCGGTGTCGCCAAACGAGCTGCCGGCAACTGAGCCGGTGTACGTGATGTTGAAGGTGTAACCTGTCACCCCTTTTGGATCATTACCGCTGCCGGTCCAGTACTGATTGGTCGTGGTATCCGTTACGGTCACGCTGCAACTCGTTGAAACCTGCCAATACCCCGCGATCTCCGGCGTAAACGTCAGCGTCGCGCCGGAGCTTGCCGAAGGCTGCGTAGGGCTGATGGAATCAGTATAGCTATTCGCGGGTGGAGCACCAAATGCGTCAGCCTGTAATGCCTTGTATTGCACCTGCGAAACCGACCAATCGTAGCTTGCTGAAAGCTGGCCCTCCGGCGTGCCCGACGGCGGCGTGTAATAGGCGCTCAGACCGGCGGTGGCCGGACTGTTGACCGCCACCACGCTCGGCGAAAAATTGTCCATGTTCGCCGTTACCGAGATCGGCCCGGCATAAGTGGGGGCCGCCAACACAACGCGCACGGCCACCAGCAGCACGCACGCCGCCGCGATCACCGTGCTGATCTGCAAGGCAAGGCGGCCAAGGCCGCCGCGTGGGCGGTTCCTGCTCGCGGTTCCCGCCGCTCCACCATTACGAAAAAGCCCTAAAAACTTATTCATTTCCCATTTCTCCTGAATTAGCCTGTAAATCACCATCTTTTTCCATGAACGCCCGCAGGCCTTTCCAGCCCTTTAACCGGGCGCGGAAGGCGGCGTTCATCGTGTGATCAAAAACTTTCCTGTCCTGTGGTTTCCAAATATCCAAATGCCAACGCCAGTTGGCCAACAGCTTCGCCGAAGCGTGATTGGCCACGGCGTAGCGGTAGCAAAGCAGCCGGGCCAGCCGACGGTGGGTGCCTCCACCAGGACCGAAGGCCCTCTTGGCGGCCTGCCAAACAGAAATGGCGGTAGCCAAATCGCCGGTTGGATCTGCCGATATGGCTGGCGGACGGTATTGCACACCGGCCATATCCGTCATGGGCCGGTTGGTGAATAAATCCGGTTTGACAATTTCCGGATCAATAAATACCGCCTGTAAAATCGTGTCGAGACTGGCGTTGCGATCCAGCCGAATCATGTATTGGCCCGGGCCGGCCACGACGAATCGCAAATACATTCCGCCCCAGAAATCCGCCACCCGGCCCTGGGCCAAGGGCCTGGTTCTCATCGCCCACCCTGCCCAAGCCAACGCCCGGCGATTGGTGGGAAACGTGCGGGCACTCAGCGGCTGGTTAGCAGCCGCCTTACCAAAGATGCTGGCAATGGAGTATACCTGTGCGACATAATCCCGCTGGCGATTGGCTCCGGCATGGCCATCCTTGTTAAAAAAATACATCCCCACCCGCCACAGGCCCGCCTTTTTCAGGTTTATCCGCACCCACACATCCGGCCCCTGGTACGCGATGGGGTAAGTTTCGCCATGGTCATCCCAGGTCGTCTCCCTGCGATAGCCCAATTGTGGAATGTAAAGCGAACGTGGATTATTCGTATCCTTCCACTGCTCCCATTCCCGCAGACAATCGCCCTCCGCATGATGCGGGCCAATCATGCCGGAAACGCTGGAGGCGTAATCCCGGCAGCAAACATGAAAATCCAAATCCCAATGGGCGCTGCACAGCACCGCATATTCCCGCCCGTACCGGCCCGTCCAATCCCCTTCCGTGGTCCAATCATCCCGCAGGAAAGCCGCGTAAGGGAAGTGCGTGCCGGCGGCAAATTTGCTGGCTGTGGCCAGCGCCGGAAGCAAGGCCGTAAGCTGCCTTGCCGTGGGTGCTACAGCGGGCTTGGGGAATGCGGGCAGGGTGCCGTGGCGCGAAAAGCTCCGGGAATCGCCGGTGGAATGGCGGGCACGGATGCCCGCCCCCCGACGCCCGGCCATTGGCCGATGGCGGGAGATTCTGATCGGCTTGTCAAACGCCCAGACACCCGAACCAATAATGTCCGGAATATGTTAACAGAATACCACCACAAAATTCACCCAATCTTAACTTG
>JAJZKY010000144.1 GCA_021803885.1 Planctomycetota bacterium | reverse complement strand
CAAAAAGGGTTTGTAGACCGCATCGTGCCGCGACGTGAGTTGCGATCGCAAATTGCCCGCACCATAGATTACTGCGGCAAATGAGCCTTGGGGGCCAGCCATTTCGGTATCGTCAGCTTCTGATTCTTCCAAAGCGGTTGCAGCGCCATCGCTTTGAGCCAGTGCTTGCGGGCATTGGCTTTATCGCCCAATACCAGATAAATCTCAGCCATCCGCCACTGCGTCAGGGCATCCTTGGGTTGGTCCTTGGCAATTTCCTTATACACCGCCAGCGCGGCAGCGTAGCGATGCACATGGGCCAGCGAATCGGCGAATTGCCAGCGCACCAGTCGCGATTGCGGTGCGTAAATCAGAAACTCCATGAACTTGTGCATGGCCTGCCTATACTCACCCAGATAGTAGTACCCCTGGCCAAGGTTTACATCGGTAGTGGAGTAGTTCGGCCAGATTTTTTCTGATGCATCCAGGTAGTGCATGCCCCGGCGAATAACCGACGGGTGATGCGTCTGCACTCCCAGCGAAATCAACGAAGCCCCATAAGATGTAAGCGTCATGAAGTTATTCGGGTTGTATCGGTATACATAACCCCACAGATACGCCGGCGACTCATAGAGCACACTCTGCCCCCACGACTGCAAGCCCAGCGAGGCCAAAATAATAATACTCATCAACCAATATGCCTTCTGCGACCATTTGCCGGCTCGATTGGTTACCAGCCGAAGGCCGGCGGCTGCCAGCACAAGCACGCCGATGCAGGCAATGTACTGATAATGATCCGCAACAAAGGTGAAAAGCTGCGTGTAAAAATTAATAAAGCCCAACACCGGACCGATGCTTAAGCCAAAAACAAGAATCGCAGCAAAGGGACCGCGGCCAATGCGGCGGCGCAGCAGCCAGAGTGCGGCAAGCAGTCCGACCGCCGCCGCCGGAAAAATCCACTGCCACCCCCCCATCTGATTTACATTCCACCGCGGATATATTTCCAGCAATGGATTAGGCCAGAAAAGCGTACCTATATAAAACCAGAAGGCCCGCCCGGCAATAATAAAACGCTGCCCTATCGAAAACGCCCAATGCGAACCGTTGGTGCCCACCGAGTTGCTGTGTTCTATGTGAATGGTCACCAACCCGGCCGCCGCTCCCATGAGCAGCCACGGCGCTAAACTCCAGAATTGCCGCCAGCGAATGCGGCCGCTGCGATACCACAAAAGCACCAGAAGAATCACCGGCAGAGTACAGGCCAGCGTTTTACTTAAAAGCCCCAGCACATAAAGCCCCGTTGCCGCCATATACCAGCCCCATCGCAGGGCAGGCTGGCCCTCTACCGCGCCCTGCGAGACGGTTGGCGACTCCGGCATAGGCCACGCATTAAGAAAGCACCCCGCCGCCCAGAACATAAAAAAGGCACTTAGCAAATTCTTCAGTTCCGCCACCCAGCCCACAGTCTCAACCTGAACCGGGTGAATGGCAAAAAGCGCTGCGGCCAGCCACGCACCGGGTATGCAAAGTTTACGCAGCACCCACCAAAGCAACAGGGCATTGCCCACCTGCAACATCACGTTGACCAGATGATAGCCCAGGGCACTGGCGCCCCACAGATGCCATTCGACATCGAATACGCTGAACACCATCGGATAGTACTGCGGGCTAGCCGAGAGCTTAAACCAGATGCACTTCAAACCCGTCCAATGGGGCACAAAACTGTTAACCAACAACCACTGCCGATCGTCCCAAATGAATGCCCCCTTCTGCAGTGGGTAGTAAGTCACCAGGCAAAGCAGAGCCAGCGCCGCGGCGCCCAACGGCACAGCCCAGCGACCGGAAAAATCCAGCCCGGTTAGCGCCTGGCCTCCGGCCGGAGACGGCTCAACCGGGCCGGCCGATTCCTTATTGAACTCGCTTGCTACGCTCATAAAC
The DNA here is from genome assembly GCA_021803885.1 of Planctomycetota bacterium. Next base: position 7,495 of record JAJZKY010000144.1, on the reverse strand, counting down.
AATCCTGTATTCCAGCCGCACCAATCTCACCGGCGGTTTATTGGTTGGGCAAAGGCTGCGCTGATTTTAAAGGAGCCGCTGTATTCGTCGTTACCGGCGGGAACGGCAGGTTAACGAAAGCCGGATTGAGCTTAACCGCTCGGGCACGGGCCTGCCGAGCCGCGGAAAAGTCACCGAGCTGCCACAGGTCCATCGCCAGGCTATTCCAAGCAGCAGCCTGCGTGGGAAATAGTTGTGTAATTTTGCGCAGTTGCGCTACCGCTCCTTTTAAATCATGGTGCGATTCAAGGTAAATAACATACCGCACACGCCACATGACCCGCTGAGGGTCCATGGAAAACACTTTCTGCATCTGGGCGTCGCCGACCGTCTCGTTGCCGGCGTTGAGCAGTGCTATGGCCCAGGCGAAACGCACCGCAGGATTGCGCGGCTGCAGACTGACTGCCAATTTATACTGCTGCAGAGCCGCGGCAACATTGTGGTGATCCAAAAAGTACAACGCATAGCGTACACGCCATTGAGGGTCGTGCGGCGCCATCGCAAACACTTTGTTTAACTCCGCCTGACCAGCGGCCGTTTCCCCGTGGTCGAGCAGGGCCGTCGCCAGATTGAAACGAAAATCCAGCTGCTGCGGCTCCAACCGCACGGCCGCACGATAATGCTTAATAGCCCTGGTGAAAAAGTTCTGGTTGTCTAACGCGTTGGCGTACTGATACTGCAGCAAAGCGTCATTTGGATGCTGTGCTGCCAGGCGATGATACGTGCGATCAGCCGCACTAATGTCGCCCAGCGCCAGTTCCAGCCCAATAAGCATGCGCTGCTTTCCGGCGTCATCTGGAAATTCACCCGCCAGCAATTTGGCTTGGGTAAGTGCTTCCTGCTTGTTGCCGTTCTCCAAGAGCCATTCAATCAGTGTGGTACGCAATGCAACATCATTGGGATGCCAGCGAACCGCCATTTTTAGATATTGAATGGCATCTTTGAGATCGTGCCTGAAACGCAGTACATTGGCAAGCGTTCGATTGCCCAATTCAGATGTCGGGTCTATCTGAACCGCCGCCAGAGCATGTTTGGCCGCATGCACATAATCGTGACGGGTAAACTCGTAATCTGCCAGCTCCGCAAGAGCCTGGGCATTGTGAGGATGTTTAGCCAGCATCGTCTGAATTTGCGCCAATGCATTGGCGTTGGCACCGACCTGCTCATCCCATAAAGCCAGGTGCAGCCGCGCGTAGGCATCATCAGGGTTTATGCGTATCGCCTGCTGGAGTTCCTGCCGGGCGAGGTTGATCTGCCCCTCCAGTAGAAAATATTGCTCCGCCAGGTTGTCATGAGCGGCCCAGGCGTCCGGGTTTACCTTTAAGACGTGTTTCCACAGCTTAATCGGAGAGCGGTAATAACCCGCATTGGTAAAGCTGGCTATACCCAGCGCCAATACAATAACCAAAGCCGCCAACTCTACCGCCACGCGGCCGCCAACCTGCGCCCGCAAACGCCATCGGCCAAAAAGCCCGCAGATCACCGCAATGGCCGGCATGATCGCCACATACGCCAACCGATTGGCCACCGGAGACACCATAAACGCCGGCAGCGTCACAAGCCCGAACACCGGCAACAGCGCAATCGCATAGGCTGCTGTGCCAAAAAATGCTCCACGCCAAACCCCACCCCGCCGGACGCCAAGACGCCACAGCACAAACAGTAATACCAGCACACCAGCCAAAGGCAAAAACCCGATGACCGAAACACTCAGCGGCCATGCGGAATACATTGGAATCACATTAACCGGCAATACGAGTTTAAAGAGGTAAAACCAAAATGCGCCCCCGGCATGCGCCAGCCGCACATTCCAAGGCATCACAAGCCAACGTGTAGCCGCAAGCGACATCCACACCTGCGCGGCCACCGCCCCCAAGGCAACGAGCACCAATGACGCCAAGGCGATCATTCGACTGCGCGAGTCTTGCCCCCGCCGCCACCCCACCATCAACAGCATTAAAAGTGGGCCGGCCGTCGCAACCACCGGACTGCACAACAGCGCTGCCACGGTAAAACCAAGCACGGCGAGGTAACGTCCGGAACGTGCATCGTCCAGCCAGTACACAAAAATCAGCAGGGCAGCCAGTATCAAAACGCCGGCCAGTAAAATGGGTGAAGCTGAAAGATAAAGCACCGTTTCGACGGTGATGGGATGAACCGCGAATATCAGCGCCGCGGCAAATGCACCCGGCACGGTTAATCGCCGCAGAATCAGCCAGAAAAGAATGGCAGCCGCCATGCCCAGCAGCAGATTTACCACATGAAAAGGCACCGGCGACAAAAGCACCTTGGCGCCGGGCTTGTTTAGTGCGCGTTGAGCCGCTAAAAATCCATGATATTCCAACCACGAAACACTGGTGGCCAATGGCGCAAAACTGTGTTGATAGGGCGAAGTCCAGGCATCCAAGATGCCATCCTCGTTGAGCACCAACGGATTGTTAAGCAGCCGCGACCAATCCTTCCACATGAAGTAGCCGTCTAAGGCCCGGGCGCACACCAAAAGCATGGCCAGAGACAGAATAAGACCCATGCCCATCTGCCGCCAAGGTACGATGCGCTTCAACCGCACCGGCGCAAAGGCGCCGTCAGCCGGACCTCCGCCAGACGGCACCTGTCCGGCCGAACCACTGGAACTTAAAGCGTCAGGCATATAACTTTCCTTATCTCAAGCCGCTGGCACGCATGCGACCCACTTGCAGCAAACGATGGCGTTTTAATCGCTTTGCTACTTAGCGCCAAGCACAGCCATTAACGGCGCGGCTTGGAACCTCCTGTGGTCCTTAGTGCCCCTGCCCTGCAGTAGTTTGCGCGGCCGGCAACAGCCCGGATCCGCCGGATTGCCCCAACCCATGCCGCGCAAAAAGCTTTATCTTAACGTCCAGCGCATGGGCCTCATCTTGAGCGGCTTTCGCCCGCTGCAATTCGCCATCGGCGCGGTAAGCCTTGGCAAGCGTCTGCAGGCAGGCAAGCAAATTGTCCAGCGGAGCATGATTTGTCGCCCCAAAGTGCAGGCCCGTAATTGCCTTTCGTGCCAGGCGCGTCGCCACCTGCAATTCTCCGATGGCGTCTGCCGCGCGACCATGCGCCAGCAGGCATCTGCCATAAGCGTAGTGGCACAGCGCATACTGCGGCGATATTGCCACTGCTCGGGCAAAATGCCGCAAGGCCCCCTGCCAGTCGCCAAGACGTTCGAGCGTAATTGCCAGATCGTAATGCGCCTTGGTATTATGCGGTTCAAAGCGCAACCCTTGCCGATACGCCAACGCAGCGGCCTTAAAGTTTCCGGCATGCACAAGGTCTGCCGCCAGCATGAAATGCAATGCCGCCGACCGTGGTACAAATGCCAATCCCTGCTTGATATCTTTTATGGCATTCGCCCAGTCGCCAGTATGTTCATAACAGTGCACCAGCTTTTTAATAATATGCATATTGTGAGGCTGCCCCGCCAGCGACACCCGATACCACTTAATCGCCAGCGAATACCGCCCCATCAGGTAATACATATCGCCAATGTTGCCGGTAACTGTTGGATCAGCTCCACCCGAAAGTTTGTTGGCGCTGGCCAAAAGCGGGCCGGCTATACTCAGTTGCTTCTGCATGGCGTAATGCACCGCCAGATTTTCCTGCGCGACCCAGCAGTTTGGATTGTACTTAAGCACGTGCGACCAAACCCGATAAGGCGGCTCATAAACCAAGCTTTGGGCGTACGAAACCGCAGCTAACGCCAGCAGCAACACTGCGCTGACAATCCACAATAGCACCGGTTCACCCATTAAGTTGTAATGGCCCCAGCGCCTGGCTGCCAGTACCACACCCGCCGCTGCCAGCGACAAAGGACCAATGCACGCTAAATACTGGTAATGATCCGCGACAAATGTGTAGCGCATCGTATAGTACGAAATAAAGCCCAGCACCGGCGATGCGGCAATCCCAAAAAACAGCGACGCCGTCAGGGGACCTCGCCCTATCTTTCCGCGCAGAATAAACAATATCACAATTACACCCAGCGCTGAAAGCGGCCAGAGCCACTGCCAGCCCCGCATCGCGGCGGGGTTCCATCGCCAATATACCTCCAGCAGCGGATGCGGCCAAGCCAGTTTGCCCAGATAAAACCAGATGGCATGCCCCGCCATAATGGTGCGCTGCGCCAGCGAAAACGCAAAGGCCGGCCCTTTAGCCCCCGCCTGATGATGCTCCACATGAATGGTCATGGCCGCCAGCGCCAAACCAAAGCCAAACCAAAGCAGCGTAGGCGCTATGTCACGCCAGCCGATGCGTCCCCGCCGCCACCATGCAAGCACCAACAATAGCGCCGGCAATGTACAGACATCTGTTTTGCCCAAAAGAGCGGCTACATACAATGCCGTCGCACCGGCATACCACCAACCCCATTTTGCAGCGGCCCTGGAATCATCCACAGCAATTTTGCTATTGCCTACCGCCAACGGAAACGCCCGCAGGTACATCAGCACAGCACCGAATGCCAGCGCTGCCGAAGTCAGATTTTTCTGCTCCACCGCCCAACCCACCGTCTCCACCTGCACCGGATGAACGGTAAAAAGCGCCGCCGCCAACCATGCGCCCGGTAGCCGCACCTGCCGCAGAACCATCCACAGCAAAACCCCGTCCATGGCCTGGAGAACAATATTCAGCAAATGAAAACCAACAGGGTTTGTGCCCCAGAGGTGATACTCAATCCAGAAAAGAGTGTAGACGAGCGGGTAATATTGAATGCTGGTGCTGGGCACAAACCAGATAGACCACAACCCACGCACATGCCGCAGACTTGGGTTCTGCACAATGTAACCATAGTCGTCCCATATGTAGCCGGCATGAATCAACGGCCAATACGCCGCCAATGCCAAAACCAGCAAAGCCAAGGCCCCCGGCCAGGCTTTTTTCAACCATCGCCACAATGCGCTTGCCAGCAGAGGACTCTGCGCGGAGCTGGCTTCCAATTCATGGGACCCCGCTGTCCCCCGGGTTTGGCTCATTGCCAGCCCTCCAACCGCACATCCGCTTTTGGAAGACCTTCTAACTGATATGCATCCTTGGGCAGCGGCTTAAGCAGCCGCAGGTCTTCATGGTACAACGCCATTTGCCGCAGAGCCTCCTGCGGATGCCCCTCCTGCTGCAGGGCTTGCGCCAGCAACAAATGAGCCTCAGCGTTGTGCCTGTGGAGTTTAAGTCCAGATTCAAGCTCAGCCACTGCCGCCGCCACCTCGCCATTTTTCAGCAGGCACCGCCCATACAAAAAACGACGCATTGCGCTGCCGGGCTTCGCATGTACAACGTGGCGATAATAAGGCAGGGCACGATCGTATTGCCTGAGAGCATCGAGGTATTGCGCCAGTTCAAATTGATAAACCGAATGCGTTGGATTAAGCGCAATGGCATACTTCAATTCAGCAATGGCCGCCGCATGGTACGCCTGATGCCAGTAAATGCGGGCCAAAGCTTGATGCAGCTTGTCGGATTGCGGCATCATGTCAAGCCCTTTGCGAACGTCCCAATAGGCCCGATCCCACTGCCCTAAACGCTCACGCAGGGCCGCAAGCAAATAAATATCGCTGTCGGCCGTCCTGTTTATCTTCAGGGCCTGCACCAAGGCGGCAATGGCCTGATGTACATGCCCCTGGTCCTTAAGAAGTAGTGCGTAATTGTAAAACAAACCGGCCGAGTGCTTCTGAATTCGCAGCCCGGCTAAATATTGCGACTCCGCTTGTTGCAAATGCCCGCGATTAAAATACTCCGAACCCAGATTCATATGCGCCGCCCACGAGGCGGGGTTGTAGCGCAGCGTATGCTTCCAGACATGCTCAGGGTTGGCGTAAATGGCGCTTTGCGCCGCTGCCCGTACTGCCAGCACCGCCACCGCCACCACGGCCGCAATGCGGCCGATTTTCATGGCCGTTGCACCCCGTCGCGCCAGCAGCGCGGCCAACCCACCGGCGAACAGTGCTGTAATGCCCGGAATGGCCACATACTGCAGATGATCCGCCACCAGCGATTGGCCCATATACGCCATGCTTACCAGGCCCATCACCGGCAGCACACTGATCAAAAAAAAGCCCAGTCCAAAAGCAACCGCCCGGCCCCACACGCGCCAAAACCACCAACACGAGCCAGCCACCATCGCCATTGCGGCGTCCGGCAGCCACGCCCACCATTGCTGCCAGGGCACATGCCAATACGGATACACCATAAGCATGCGATACGGGAACACATCTTTAAGCACATAAAACCAGAACACCCAACCGGCCCCGGCAACCCTTTCGGGTATCGGTCGCACGGGCACGCGCCCATGCAATGCCTGCCGATATTGAAACCACATGGTGACCAATCCCAATATCAGCGCCAGTAAAAAGAACGGAGCCACGGCCGCAATATCGCGCCAGGCCACGCGGCTGCGCCGCCACCAGATGCACAACACCAATACCGGCGCCAACGTAACTACTGTGGTTTTCGATAAAAGAGCCAGCAGAAATGCCAGCAAGGCAGCCACGTACCAGCCCCATTGCCGGCGCTTGTCAAACTCTAAAAACAGGGTCAGCGCCAAATAACAAAAGAAACCTGACAGCGTGTTTTTAAGTTCGGCAATCCAGACCACGCTCTCAACGGTTACCGGATGAATCAGATAAAGCACCGCGCCCAACCAGGGCGCCGGAATACCAAGTTGCACCAATATTCGCCACAGCAGCACCGCTCCCAGAGTATGCAGAAAGATGCTTACCAGCCGGTAACCCCATAAATGATGGCCCCAGACGCGCCACTCCACCCAAAACAGGGTAGACATAACCGGAAAATAATCGGGTGTTATGCCAAATGGTGTAACCGTCATGGTTCCCGGCGGCTTACCCGAATGATTAGGCCCGCACAGCGTTACCTGCCGCAGCGGCCACATTAACCCAACAATCACGCTCGGGCGGCCAATTCCACCACCATATAAATACGTCGGCGTTTTTGATGCGATAGATATCTCATGGCCTATCGGATACCAGATGGTTGCCAGCCCGCTGGTGCTTTTCATCGCCGAGTTGTGCAGCACCAAAATGGCGTCATCCCACATCTCTCCGCCGCCGAGTGCCGGCGAAAAAACGGCCAACGCCAACGCGAGCATCGCTACGGCCAGCAAGATGCGTTTACCACCCACCCGGTCCACAATCAACCGAAGCAATTCACTGCCGCCGGTGCCCGCCCCAGCGCTGGCTGAAACGGCCGGTGTGATTGCGCCGCTTGATACCCCCGTCGGCGTTGCCGCCGGCGTTGAACTTTCTGTTTTATCTGACAAATTCACTCCGCGGGCGGTTTCCTCAAAAGCCATATGCTCGCCATATGCTCACATGCCCCTGCTTCTGCACGTGACCAACGCTCAGAGCCAAACTCCACCCTCCCCATCATCCGCCTATTGATATTGTATACGAGCCTGCCGACATCAGGTACACATCAACCGTAA
>JAJZKY010000143.1 GCA_021803885.1 Planctomycetota bacterium | reverse complement strand
CCGGGATGGGTGGACAGCAGGTGAACGCCCGCCGATGCGGACAGGTATTGCAGCGGAGTGGTGAACTTGACGTAAAGAGCCTGCGGCGGATTAATCATGAAAATAAGATAACAGATCGGTAACCAGAGTATTTTCATCTGCTCCCACCCCAGCAGCCAGAGCACGAGTCCGAAAAGCACCACAAACATGCTCAGATGCGAGAACTGAATCTGACCACAGATCAGGAACAGCGTCTGGACGGACACGCCGAATGCCAGCAGGGCCAGTCCCAGCGGATGGTGCTTCACGGGCAGGCTTTGGAGCGTCGGCCATTGCAGATAGACAAAAAAGGCGCTGATCAAGGGTATCACAAAACCCATGCTGAAATTAGGGTTGCTGTACCAAACGGCCAAAAGCTGAAGAAAATTGATTCGATAGAGCAATAGGAACGCCGCCGCCACCAGCCCCAGAAGCGCCCATTGTCCGGGTGTTGCGCCGCCGGAAACCCGCGCGATTTGAATTGGACCCGTCCGCGTATAGTCAAAGCGCATCTGCGGCGTATCGGCGTTGCCGGTCGCACTGGGCGCGGGGGCGTGTCCATTCACCGCGGTTACTTCGGTTCTTCGCCATTTCATGGATTCCGCTCCGCCTGGCCGCCACATGTCATCTGGTGAATTTTAACATGAAGGCGCTTAGGCGCAATAAGGATTTACACTATCTTATGGCGGCTGAATAATGGTCGGCTGAATGTAAAAGTTCCGGTCATAGGTAAAGCCAAAACCATAACTGGCGGCAAATCCGTTGCGGATAACCGCCAGGGGATAGGCGAATACATCCGTACCGACGTTGAGCACATCATTGGGTTTGAGGAATATATCCGGCTCTTGGCCATCAAAAATGGCCTGCAGGTTGACCTGGATGATGGTTTCTTGGTTACGCCCGATGCGGCGAATCAATTCGCAGCGGCGCGGAATAGCCAGTGTGCCCAGATTGCCGGCGGCGGCGACCGCCATTTTCAACGTGATTCTCTGGCCGGTCATGCTGTAGACACCGGGCCGATTCACATTTCCCATGACATAATAGTATTTGGGTTCCACCGCCGGCACATTGATGATATCGCCGGCGTGGATCACGATGTTGTAGCGCGGGTCTCCTTCGCGCAGCTTCTTGATGGGAATCCGTATGATCTTTTGCGCCAGATATAACGGCGCGTGCGGTTTTTTACTCCGGGCATTGACGAAATTGTAGACGAGCGGAGGCGCCGGGAGAACTACCGGGCGGGTGGCGGCCGGCGCGGGGCGGGTGGCGGCTTTCATTTTGACCCAATGATGGTTCAGATATACATAATTTGGCGCAGGCGCCGTGGCGGGTGGAGAAACCGCGCGCCGCAACAAGCTCCGCAAATTCTCCGTTGGCCGCGTGGACGGCGCCGGTCGGGTGGAGGTTTTCTCGCCAAGCCTCCGGGCGATCTGTTCGAGCATCCGCGCCGGCGAAGAGCTTGTTCCTGTCGTTTCCGCCGCGCCGGCCTTCGGTCTCGCTGCGCCGCCAGGCCGCGCTTTCGGCGCCGTCTTGGCGGATTCGGGGCGAATCACGTAGAGCCAGCGCATGCCCGGCTGGAGCGGCACGTCGCCCGCCAGCGCCAGCGCATCGAGCAGGCGGAAGTCCGGCGACATGATGTTATAAGTGCCGGGGTGCAGCGCGGCCCCAATGACTGAAAACACTCTGCGCCGAGCCTCGGTCAGGGCGATGTTCACCTGCGGACCGGGCTGGTGGGGACCGGGAGGCGACATCTGCCCGCTTTGGATCAGTTTCTGTATAATTACGTCGCGAAGCCGGCGGGTCGTTAAGCCCGCCGCATGAATGGTTCCTATGAAATCGAGAGTAATATCGCCTTGTGTATTGATCTGCCGGGTCTGCACCGATTCCTGGCCGGGAACCACCAGTTCAAACACGGAAACAGTGACCACATCTCCCGGCCCGAGCAAATAAGGCTTATGAGTGGGAAGCAGATCCGCCGCGGTTGGCGGTACCGAATCTTTCCAGGGATGCGCCGGCGGATCATCCACGGCCAGGGAGTCGAGAATCGGCCAGGTCACCGGCTGCACGCGCCCCCAGGGGTTGGCCTTGTCAAACCGGCCCACTTCCGACGGGTTGAGAAACGAGTTGCGAAGGTTCAGGTAATTGCAGCCGACCAGAGAACCGGCCGCACCAGCCAGCAGGGCCATTCCTATCACTTGATACAACGCGCGACGGCACCACATGGCGTGTAATTTTTTCACGAAGAAGCTCGCGAGGGACCACCGCGGCTCCAAACTGCGAGTTTCCATCCGACCCATGATCTACATCTCCGAACAGGGCTAGGCATACCTAAGCATAAGAAAAAATGAGCGGGACGTCCCGCCGCCGCGATCCTTGGTTCATGAACCCTCTATTGTGTATAATCTTATCCGCTGACCAACCCGCGCCGGAGCGCAAACCGGCTGGATCGCCGGCACAACAATCCGCAGTATAACTCCGCAGTATAAGGATACCACGAGATTGCCCCGGCCTCAATGGTGTCCGCATATTCAAGCATTCATCGCCTGGTGTCAAGCCATACCTGAAAAAATTGCCGCCCGCAGCACTACTATTTATCGGCCATCGGACTGATGAAAGTTAACCCGATACCACTCGCTTTGTTGAGGGATGGCATTTTTTCGAGTGAACCCGGAGGAACCGGATGGCATGAATGTTTCCGCTAAGACGGCGTGCCGGACGACTCGCCTCTTTTCCGACTCTTCCCTGCCTACTGTCAGGGCCTACTGTCAGGCAGGCCGGAAAATTGCCACGCGTTTGTGATCGAAGGCCTGTGGCGGCCTCGCTATCTCATCAAACAGGCGCTAACATGGAAATGAGCCGTGGCCTCGGTACTGGCGCCTCGCCGCACGGCGCCGGCCACAGCCCTGTAAATTCAGGCGGTTGCTCCGCACCCAGGCACGCCGGGATCGCTTGTATGTTGCGCTTATACATGGATACCATTCATCTTCCCGTACCGGCGCTTCCGCGCCTTTTTGACGGCCTGCGCATTCTGCACTTATCCGATCTGCACATCACGCGGTGGACACCGCGGTTGACGTGCTGGCGGCGGCGGTTGGGACGGCTCCGTCCCGACTTGGCCGTGATTACCGGTGATCTGGGACACCGAAGCTGGCGCTGGCGCCAGTCGCTGCCCAACATTCTTCACCTGCTGCAGGCGGTGCATTCGCCGCTGGGGTTTTATTTTATTCTCGGCAATCATGATTCTCTGGAACTGGGACCGGCGCTGGTGGAACATGGATTCGTCATGCTCGCCAATCAGTCCGTGATTCTCAAACGCGGGTTGCAGCGCCTGGCATTGATCGGCCTGGCCCAGCATCGCCGCTTGGATACCGATATTCCCGCCGCTCTGCGCGACGTATGGCCCGGCGATTGCAAGCTCATGCTCATGCACTATCCCGACCTGGTGCAGGCCGCGGCCGCCGCCGGAGCGGATGTCTGTCTGGCCGGGCATACCCACGGCGGCCAGATTTGTTTGCCGGACGGACGGCCCCTGATCCGCCAGGATACGCTGCCGCCGCGCCTGTGCACGGGCGTCCACCGGATGGGGCGCACGTGGCTGGTCATCAACCGTGGAATTGGCGTGGCGGGCCTGCGCGTACGCCTGTTCTGCCCGCCGCAGGCCATCATGCTCGTGCTGCACCGCGCCGCCTGCGCGGACGATCAGATCAGGAATAGTCTTGCATAAAAATGTCCATATCTCTGCCTGCTCGGCTGCGCGGATCATTCCCTATTGACGGCACGCACCGGCTCCAATGGTCGATGGGTCAGAACATATTGCCGCAGGATTTCCCGCTGGTCGGGTTTCATCAGACGCGATGGACTCGCAGCGATGTGCGCCGCTCGGCGCGGCGGGTGCGCTGCCGCGGGTTCCAGATCAATCCCGGCACGCCGGGGGAGGGCGCGGGAAATATTCGCAGGTGGCGGATCTCGTTGAATCTCTTTTGACTGCGCGGCGTTTTCATCCTCGGCAACGCTTGGGCGCTCCGGCGCCGGAGCGCCGGTGGCCGGGTGGGTGCGACTTGCCGCGCCCGGTTCGATCGGCCACTGAAATACCACGCGAAACAACCGTTTGCCCGCCGGTATCACCGGGTAATGTCGCTCCAATTCCGCCAGCAATTCGGCGCGGTTGGAAAAACCGTCCGCGATGGCGTCCGCATCAGTCAAGGCGTGGAAATCCGCCAACTCCTCCACGCGAAGGATACGCAGCCTGCCCAGACCCGGCGTGTAACTGATCTGGCCGGCAAAGACGATGGGACGCGACCAGAGACGAATGGTCTGGCTTTTTTTTCCCGCCCGCACCAGCGCCACAAGATGTCGTTTGAGCAACAGCACGACCAGAAAACATAACTGCCGCGCCGGAAATTTGCCAATTTTGGCCGGAGCACCCTTGCCGCGCCGCCCGTACAATCCCACATGGGCTCCCGGTCAACCGGGCGCAAAGATAGTCGCAGTGGAGTCAGCTCCCGCGTCGGACCGTTCTATTCCCGTCCGGCCAATAGGTTTGGATTTTATCGCGTAAAAAGGCCGCGCTTTGCCGCAATTGTTCCATACCCTCAACGCCATCTTCGATGCTGATCCATCCATCAAATCCAACCGACCGCAACTCCGAAAAAATAGCATCGTAATTGTTAAGTCCTTTGCCAATCTCGCCATGCCTTAACCGTTTGGCGTAACCGACGCTGTCTTCCTCGCGCCGCAGATCCGCAATGGTTCCCTCCGCAAGATAACGGTCGCTGGCGTGCATGGTAACGACACGGCGTTTGATACGCCGTAGAAGTTCCAGAGGGTCTTCCCCCGCCAGAATGGTATTGCTCGGGTCGTAATTCACGCCGAAATGGGGCGATTCAATGCGCTGGACCAGATCGCAGAAAACATCCATTTTCTGGGCGAATTCAGGAAACTTCCAGTAATTATCCTTGTAGTGATTTTCCAGCGTCAAGGTTACCCCATTCGCCGTCGCGTACTCCAAACACGCTTCGATGCATTCGGCCGCGTAGCGAATGCCATCTTCCCGGCTCACTTCCGGCCGGCGCTGGCCGGAAAGCACGCGACAAAATTGACCGCCCAGAACGGCGGTCATATCGATCCAGCGTTTTTCCTGTTCAATCTGGGCGATGCGGAAGGCGGGATCGGGATGGGTAAAATCCGGGGAACAACATATCATGGGGATGCAAAGTCCATGGTCTTGCGCTATTCTTCCCGCGATCGGCCACTGTCTGCTGTCTTTGAGCTCGCGGAATCCGCTGTAAAACTCCAGCCCCTGAATATCCAGCGTGGCCGCCAACTCAATCCACTGCCGCAGCGACAGCGAGCCATCGATGCACAGGGCATCCAGAAACGCCTTGGGAAATGCCGCCAGTCGTGGCATCAGTTATTCTCCTTCGCCGGATGGCGGCGGAGCACGGGACCGGAAGCATCATAAACGCCCTTGAGCAAGGTGTTCTCCTTTACTGGATTGCGGCCGATCACAGGGTACTGTTCCAGGTCCAGAACCGTCCCGGATAGAGGCCGGCTTTCGTCATTGAGCCAAAACACCGCGGCGGCGGCGATATGTTCGGGAGTGAGAATACGGCCCGAGGGCGCAAATTCCCCCGGTACGCGTTCCGGCCAGTCCGCCGGCAATCCTTCCGACATTTTCAGCTTGTATTCATTGGGCGTAAGAATCCAGCCCAGGTTGAAATGGTTGACCCGTACCCCCCGGGCGGCCAAGGCGTCGGCCAGATTTCGCGACAACGTCATCAAGGCGCCTTTGGATATGCTGTAATCCAACTGATTGGTCTCGCCGGTATAGGCGTTGACCGAACCGATGTTGAGCACGCTTCCCTTGCTTCGTTGGAGCTGTTCCAGGGCCGCCTGGATCAGCAGCAGCGGAGCGCGCACGTTAATCGCCATCACCCGGTCAAACAGGGCGGCGTCCGTCGTATGAATATTGCTTCGCACAACCCAGGCGGCGTTGTTGACCAGGCCATCCAGGCGGCCGAAAGCCGCCAGTGCCGCCGCCACGATTCGTTCGGGCGCCTTCGCGTCCGACAGGTCGTCGATATGCAGGCAAGCGGCGGAACCCAGCGCGGCGGCGACGCGCTCGCCCACCTGGCGCTTCGAGCCGTGTATAAGCACCTTGGCCCCTTCCGCCGCGCAGCGGCGGGCGATGGCTTCGCCCACACCGGTCGTACTGCCGGTGACGATGATAACCTTGTCTTTCAAGCGCACGATCGGGCGTCCTCCCAGACTTTGTAAAATCCTCGTCGTCCCTCTTCGATGACCCAGGCCGGATCTGCCCGCCAGAGGGAATCGGGTAGATCGTGGCTGGAGAAAATCTCCAGACAATAAGCCCCCTTGTAACCCGCCCGATCCAGGGCGCCCAGCAATGTCGGCCAGGGAATGATTCCCTGCCCCGGTAAGACACGATCGCCCAATCGTCGCGGCTGTTCCCGCGGCCAATCGCACACATGTACGCCAAATAGCCGTTGGCCAAGACCGGTGATCCGCCGGGCGATGTCCGGCTCATGCCATACGTGCCATACGTCCAGCATCAGACCGAAATGGGGATGATCCACGTCTTCAATCAACCGCAAAGCGTCCCCGAGCGTGCAGATAAACGTATCGGCATTCATCAGAATGGGATTCAATGGTTCAAACATAATTCGCACGCCGTGATCGGCGGCGTACCGGGCCAGATCCGGGTAGAATTTACGGGCCGCTTGATGCGCCAGCCGAAAATTATGGCCTGGCGCATTGCCGCTGATGGTTACCAACGGCAAATTTTCCCCCGGAAAACTCTCGGAAAACAGATCGATCGTTTGCCGGTACCGCCGCAACCGTTCCGCGGGATCATTGATGTTCGGGCACATGGAGTCCTCGAAAAGAGCATGAACCCGCGGCTGAACGCTGGTAACTTTCAGCGGGCCTTCCTTGAGCCGGGCCAATTGCTCCCGCGCTTCGCCCCGGTCGGTTGAGAGTTTGCGTTCACAGACCTCGATGCCCGCTACGCCGAGCCGGCGATAGAGCGCCACATCCTCCGGGAAGCTTTGATCCCAGGTGGTGAACTCGCTGACGGAAAAAAACGGTAGCGGTAAAGGATCCATGGGTCTCCCGGCGTCTGGAATCATGGTTTAAGCAAAGCCTTGACAATTCGTCCGCTGTGCATTTTTTCAAAGGCCTCCTGCCATTGGTCCAATGCCCAGATGCCGCCGATGATCGGCGTCACGTCGAGTTGCGCCGAGGCCAGCAGGTCGATCACGCGTTCCCATATCGGCCAGTTATGGCTGAAACTGCCCTGCAGCGTAATGTTCTTTTGTACCAGCGGGTCCAGCGAAAAGCCCAGCGGCTGCGGCCCCCAGCCCACCTTGCTGATCCATCCGTTGGGGCGGACAATTCGCAACGCTTTTTGTAAAGTCGCCGAAACGCCCGCGGCGTCAATCACGCCGTCCACTCCCAGCCCGTCGCCTTGTCCGGTCCACTCGTCGAGGCCCTCTATCATCGGAAGGCAGCCGTATTTTCGGACCACTTCCAGACGGGTACGGTCGCGCTCCAGACCGACGATGGCCACCGTTGCTCCGCAGAGCCGGGCCACCGCAGCGCATAGAATGCCGATGGGGCCCGGGCCAAAAACCACCACGCGATCGCCGGGTTTGATGGCGGCGTTATAAACCACCGCGTGGTAGGCTACGCAGCATGGTTCCGTCAGCGCCGCTTTCTCAAACGTCAGATTCGCCGGCAGCCGATGCAGACACCGGGCGGGAACCCGCACGAAGCGTGTCATCGCCCCGTTTACGCCATAGCCGAATCCCTGGCGCGTCGGATCTAAGTTATACAGACCCTGGCGAGACATGGGGTTGTTCGGATCAATGACCGCCGCCGTCTCGCTTACCACGCGATCGCCCGGCTGCCATCCGACCGCGCGTTCGCCAGTCTCCTGGATTACGCCTGCGAATTCATGACCCAGGACCACGGGATAGTTCACCGGCCAGCTATGATCGCCCGTCCATTGATGCAAATCGCTGCCGCATACGCCGACCGCCGCAACTTCCAGCAGCACGTCTTCCGGACCGATCGTGGGACGCGCTGTCTGGCGGAGTTCCACGCTATGCCTGGCCGCCGCAAAATTGACCACCGCCATATCACTCATGTTTTGACTCCCCGCTCTGGGAGCGGTTGGATGATCCATTACCCCGGGTGGCATTGTAGTCGTCTACGATTTTCCCGACCAACCGCACCCGTTCGATCTCGCCATGCGACGAGACCTCGTCGCTCGCGCCGAGAATCAAATGAGGCGCAAAGAGGTCGATGCATTTTTTCGCGCAGTCGATCAACGTTTGTTCGCTGTACGTAGGGTCGAAAAAAACCGCCGGTATGCCGTCCAGTAGAAACATATCGCCCAGGGCCTTTTTGGTTTCCTCCAACGTCACGTCACCCTGGGGCAGCGGAGTGATCGCCTCGATGCCGTCCAGACCGGTTTCCCGGGCGTAAGGCAGCAACGGCTTGCACAGACCGTCCCAGTGGGAGTAAACGAACTTGCCGGCCGCGTGCAGCCGCCGGCACCATCGCTGATACAAGGGCAGAATATGCTTCTCGAAGAGCTTGGGGGACATGGTTCCGGCGTGCAGATTATCTCCAAAATTAATCAGATGAATCGGGCGGGCATTGATTTCTTCGATGAGCCGTTCTTTCAACAGGATCAAGGCCTCAAAATAGCGCTCGCACGTGGCCGGGTAATCCTGCAATGCGTAGGTCGCGGCCTCGATTCCCATATCGTTGATGTATAAATGCTGGAGCGTGGTGCGGGGAAAATTCATCGTCGGAGCGCCCAATCCATGCCACTTGGCCGCGACGCGGTCGAATACCCGCTGATCCCAGGACCAGGACATCCGCTCCGTCCGCCAGGCGGCGACTTTCATTTCCTCTTCGTCGGAAACAGGCCACTTAATCGGCTTGTGCCAGGGACTATCCTTGCTGCGGCGATAGATGGCGCGCTGGCTGCCAACTGGCGTGTCCCAACGCAGTTCATAGTCGCTCGCATCAAGGTCCCGGCGGGAAAACCGCACCGCCGCATCATCTTGGCACTTGCAAGCGCCTTCGTATTCATACACCCGGTTGGAACAGCCCAGCGCGCGGTAGATCTGGGGCAGGGACATTCCCGTATAAGGCGCGGGCAGGGCTTCGCCGGCGAAAATTTTGTCGTCGTACCATGCTAAAATACGCGGCTGCCAGATGATTTTGCCCCCGGCTTTTCCGAAGGCTACGTCAAGATGCAATTGCGCCAGATCACGGTGGCTATGATCGGTGGGACGATCTGCCGTTTCTGTGGGCGGTGTGCTCATGTCTTTGGTTTTTTTTCCTCTCCGTAAGCGTGTACTTTTTGACAGATCAGCCGCAGGGATTCTTCGACGTTGCCGCCGGCGGTCT
>JAJZKY010000142.1 GCA_021803885.1 Planctomycetota bacterium | reverse complement strand
AAGGGATGATTTTTTCGATGACGAAAGCGCGTACCCGGTCGCGCAATTCACCATCGGCCACATCGATTGTAAAGTCCACCACGCTCGTTCTCCTCGGGAATGTCTCAGAGCCTGAAAATCAATCGAACTTGAACAAGAATGCCCTCTGGAAACATTGGGTTTTTTCTGTCGATTCCCGCACAAGAGGGCATTCTTTTTCAAACTCTCAGGCAAAATTAGCCACAGCGCTGGCCTCGGTGAAATCCAGCAGGCCAGATGCCAAAGGGCCGAAGCTGCGATAACGTTCATTGACTATCTCGCCGCGCCGGTAGCGCGCGTGCAGCTGCATGAAAACCACGGTCAGCTTGAACAGGCACAGCGCGCGGTAAAATCCGAAGCTGGACAGGTTGCGCCCGGTCTGGCGCGCGTACATCGCCGCCATCTCGGTGCGGGTCGGGAAACCCGGCTCGGCCATCGGCATCTGGTTCAGTTGCAGCATGGCCGGTGGATCGCCGGATTCGGGCCAGTAGCTGAGCAGGGTCGCCAGGTCGACCAGCGGATCGCCGCGCGTGCCCATGTCCCAATCGATCACAGCGCATGGCGCCAGTGTCACCGGATCGAGGATCACGTTGTCGAGCTTGAAGTCGCTGTGCAGCAGGGTCGGCCCCTGCTGCCGCGCCGGCAGACGTTGCCGCAGCCATGCCGCGGTGCGGGCGATGCCGGCCGGTGTGTCGGAGCCGTAGGCCACGTTGGCGCGCTTTTCCCAGCCATCCACCATGCGCGAGAGCATGCCCTCGGGCTTGCCCAGCATGTCCAGCCCGACCGCACGCGCATCCACCGCGTGCAATTGCGCCAGCGTGTCCACCAGCATGCTGCCGATGGCCGCGCGCTCGGCTAGGCTGAGCGGCCGCTCGGCTGGCAGCTGGCCGCCGATTATCAGCCCGGGGCGGTATTCCATGATCAGGAAAGGCGCGCCCAGCACGGCCTCATCGGTACAGCAATGAATGGCGCGCGGCGCCAGCGGGAAACCACGCCACAGCTTGCTGGTGATGCCGAACTCGCGCGTCATGTCATTGCCGCCCGGAACCTGGTCGCCAGGCGGCGGGCGGCGCAGCACACAGTCGCAGCCGGCGATGCGCAACAGGTAGTTCAGGTTGCCGAAACCGCCTGCGAACTGGCGCGGCGGCAGCGACAGGTCGAGCGTCATCTCATGTGCCGCCAAGTGCGCCTCCAGCGCCGGCCAATCCTGCACAATCTGCTGCCCAGGAGGATGAAACAAGGCTTCGCTCACGCCCTACTCCTCGGCCAGCTTGAGCACCACGTTACCAGTCAGTTGCAAATTTTCCATATTCCGATTTCTGCTGAGTGATCCGAGTTATAGCTTTCGACCGCGGTTTCGTTAGCGCCGCTCTTGGGAACAGTGACCTTCGTGAGAAGGCTCTGGTAACAGATTAGCCGGACAGCAGTGTCTATACACCGTCAATGACCGAGAGCACTAATGTACGGCTGCATACATGATTCTCTCCTCTGTTGCTTCGGCCGCAGTGAATTCCTCGACTATCCGGCCTTGGCGAGAGACCAATATACGATCTGAGAGGTTCATGATCTCAGGTAGATATGAGGAGATTACAATCACTGCGAGCCCTTCGTCAGCTAGACGATTGATGAGTTGATGTATCTCTGCAATCGCACCGACATCGACACCTCGTGTCGGCTCATCGAAAATCACTAGGCTTGGTTTCTGCACCAGAGACTTGGCGATTACCACTTTCTGTTGGTTGCCGCCAGAAAGCTCGATCACCCGCGCATCACGATTGATGGCGCGGATATTTAGCGAGCGTGTCCACTCATCAGCCACGTTGCGCATCTCAGAGATGCTGACGATTGTAGACTGGTCCTGCCCGGCCGCGATCTGGCCGAGTTGGATGTTCTCGGAGATCGACATGGTCTCGAAGAAACCTTCGACCTTGCGGTCTTCGGTCACGTAGACAACCGAGTCACGTACCGCCTGCCGCGGCACACGGTACCGGATCGCTTCGCCATTTAGCAGCACTTCTCCCCCATAGAAATAGTCACGTTTGGCCACACCTGCGATGATCTTCGCGGTCTCTGTGCGGCCGGAGCCAATTAAGCCGAATATGCCAGTTATTTGGCCTGCATAGATGGAAAACGAAGTGTTACGAACCAACGCTCCCATGGAGAGATTCTGAACGCTGAGTACTTTGCGCCTACGCGCCCTGACGGCACGATCCCCTCCATGCCGGCTATAGAGTTGGCCAGACAAATTGCGGCCGACCATCGCCCGGATGATCGATTCCCGATTGAGGGCGCTAGCCACTTCGGTGGTTATATGCTCACCATCGCGCAAGATGGTGATGCGATCGGCGATCGCCAGCGCCTCTTCAATAGCGTGCGAGATAAACACGATCGAGACACCGCTCTGCGTCAGGCGTTTTATGAGCGAGAAGAAATGATGCTTCTCCTCCGGCGTCAGGCTCGCGGTCGGTTCATCGAAGATGATGATCCGCGCCTTCCGTTGCACTGCTCGAGCAATCTCCACCATCTGCCGTTTGGCGGCGCCAAGTGTCGCGACGGTGGCCAGGGGATCGACCGGAAAGTTCAGCGATTGCAGGAATTGCTGGGCGGCGATGTTGATGCCACGCATGCGGTTGAAGAACCGCTCCTTCCCCAGGAAAATGTTCTGTGCCACGGTCAATGCTGGCACCAGGCTGTTTTCTTGGTACACCATGGCAACGCCTGCTTCGAGTGCCTCTGCGGGGGAATTGAAGGTGATGGTCTTGCCATCGAGCAATACCTTTCCACTGCTCGGCTGTACCGCGCCGGCGATAATTTTAGTCAGTGTCGACTTGCCGGCGCCGTTCTCGCCCAGAAGCGCATGGATTTCGCCGGAATCTAGGGTGAAACTGACACCTTTGACCGCCGGCACACCGCGATATTCCTTCGTAATATCGTGCATTTCCAGGATCGGCGTCATGCTTAACTCCTCGTCCTCAGAGTCTGAAAATCTGCCGGGGAAGCGTTGGAAAAAGGCTGCAAGGTGTGGTTTGTCTATCTAGAATCAACATGTGATTGGGTGCCCGGCGAAGATCGAGCGATGGCATCAGGTGAGGAGAGTGAATCGTTTGGAACTTTGCCCGGCCAAATGGTGCTGGGGCGTGCCACGTCCGCTGAATGTGCCAACGCTCAGGCGCGCAATCGAGGATTGACGCAGTTCCTCGGGTGCAGCTTGGAGAAGATCAAGACTGTCGCCGTGTGGCACGTCCTGGCCCACAACATGATCTGCTCCTGGCCTCTGATCGAGACATAAGTCGAATGTGGTGCGGTAGCGCTGCGACGCAGTGGCCAACCGCCGCCGCCGCGTCCGCCCTCGGCCGCCACCATCGGCATACACAGCAGCTTTCCGCAACGGCCAGTTACGCCGCCCGAGCATCGCCCCACGCCCATCATGCACCTTAAAAATGCCGCTCCCAAACCCGCCAACTGCCGGGCCCTGCTCGCTCCCGGACCAGCGTCCACTGCGCATGGACATCATTCGCTCGCCGCAAGTGGATTCATTTTCAGCCTCTCAGGCCTGCATGCGCGGACAGGATGACATCGCCGCCCTTGCTAGCAATGAGCAGTTCGCCCGCCTGTTCGAGGCAACTGGTCACGCCGTGGCGGTCCCCGTCGGCGCGGCTATGCAGGCTCTCTACCGGTTCCCATGCCGCATCAAGTCGAATAACCAGACCGTATGAGCGCGCCGGAGCCCAGGGTTTCAGAATGCCCATTTGTTTCACGGCCCCGCCTTGCAGCGGCTCGAGAAAGGATCGTCCGCTCGCGAGCGCGGGGGCGATCCAGTATTCCGGATCTACCTCCTGCATCATGCGCGCCCGATAGCCCGGCTCGCGTAGCACGAATTCCATTAACTGACTGCGTGGGGCGAAGATGCAGAGCCATGCGCCGCCGCCCGCTGCAGGCGCCAGGCGGGCAGGATAGCCCGGCAGGTCGGCCAGCACGACCTCTGGCCGCGACGGCCGCCGCATATCAAGCCGCAGCAGCCGGTGCCGCCAACTCTCGGTGACCACCACGGTCCCCCCATCGGCGACCAGCAGCCCATAGGGGAAAGCCAGCCCTTCGGCGAGGCAGGTCGCATCTCCTCCCTCGGGCGGCACACGCCAAACCGAGCCGCTACTGCCGCGCTCCATCAGGTCGTGTTTCCAGCTACCAGGCGAATGCCGCGCCGAACCCTGGGCAACTAGGAGCGCATCACCGTCGAAAGCCAACGCGGTAGGGCAGCGCCGGCCGCCCACGCTCTCTAACACGCTGCCTCCCGGCAGCAAGATGCGCCCATCCTCGAGTCCGATCGCCAACCCTCCTCGCCCAACGGCAAGGCATGTGATGACAGTGCCCTGCCGGCCAAGAGACGCCGCCGTACCGCCGCACAATTCCCATAGTTCTGGCCCACTGGAGAACAGAGCCGCACCATCGCGTGGGACAAGATTGTCCGGCGCGCGAACCTCCAACACCGCGCGTGCCTCATCGAGCGCCTGGTTGGGCCGCAGCGCTCCATCCATCGCCGGGATTGCGAGAGCCGCCTCGCCGCGCCCGGCAAAATTGTCGTGGATGCGCCGTAACGCCCTGATCACGCAGAAACCTCCATCTGCCGCCCGGCCCGGAGAGGCGCACCCCAGTAGCTGTCCCAGCCGGTCCAGTCCATGTCAGCGCCGGGAATGCTGTAGCGACCGATGCGGTTGTTGGAGATGCCCCCGAGATAGAGATTGCCTTTGTGCTCACGCATGGAAGTAATCATCGGATGGTTCAGCCCGCCCAAATCCCATAATGTTTCCAAGACGCGGCCCTGCTCGTCGAATTTCAGGACGCAACCGGTATTGATGTTTGGATAGAGCCACTCATCCGGGGCGGTGCGGCGGGCCATGCGGCGACGAAAGCCCGGCATCTGTAGCGCCAGGTCCAGCGCCGGCGAGCGCATCCCGACAACGGCCAGCCAGTAATTGCCGTCCGAGGCGCGGTTGATGTTGTCAGGATAGCCCGGGAGGCTGGCGATCACCGTCTCGGTCCGTCCGGCCTTCGGCCCATCGAACCAGTAGCGCCTGATCCGCCCCTGCCAGGTTTCGGCAAAGAGGATGGACTGCCCGTCGGTGGTTACGCAGATGCCGTTGGGGAAAACCAGGTTTCGCAGCACGGTGCGCGTGGCGTCGCGCGCCGGGTCGTAGCAGATGATGCGGCCGTTGCCGCGGCTTTCCAGCGCGTCCACCGGCCAGCTATGCATCTCATAACGGATCGTTGCCTCGCTGAAGAACACCCGCCCATCCGGTGCGATGTCCAGATCATCCGCCAGGCGCAGCCGTGCGTCGTCGTTGATCGACCAGGGTGTGCGGTTGGTTTCATCGGTGAGCTTCTCCACTGTCCGATCCGGCCGCACCTGGTACAGCCCCATGCCGCCCACGCAGGCCACCAGGTTTTCCGCGCGGTCGAAGGCCATGCCAAGCGGATGGCCGCCGATATGCGCGAATACTTCATGCACGCGGTAATCCGGGGCAAGAAAGCGCACGATGTCGCCATGCCGTGTGCCAGTATAGAGATTGTCCGCCCGATCGAAAATCACGTCTTCCGGCCCCTCGACGGTGCCGAGGCCGATGATCTCCACGTTGCGCAGCTTGTCGTTCACCTCATAGGGCGAGGCCGAGCCAACCGCTGTCGGCGGCGCTTCAGGCAGAACCACGTAAGCCGGCGAGACATAGAGCTTATTCAGTACCTTGTCACGATTCTTTAGCCAGCGCACGTCCACGGCGATCGCGAGCAGCAGGATCAACCCCAGCACCATGGCGCCGGAACCGCTTTGCAGCCCCAGCCGCACCACACCGTTCTGCACGATCAGCACGATGATCGCGCCCATCAGCGCCTTGCCCGTGGAGCCGCGGCCGCCACCGAGGCTGTTACCGCCGAGGATGGCTGCGGTCAGCGCGCCAAGTTCCAGCCCGACACCAGTATCCGGCCCGGCGCTGCTCAGCCGCGCCGCATAGAGAAAACCCGCAACACCGCACAGCAGTCCGGAAATAACATAGGTTCCGCACACCGTACGGCGCACCGAAATTCCCGCATTGTGCGCCGAGCGGCGCGAACCGCCGACCGCAATCAGCCGCCAGCCCGGCCGCGTCCTGCTCAGCAGCACATGGCCAATCAAGGTGGCAGTCAATAGCAACATCGTACTAAACGGCATGCCCAAAACCGTGCCGTCGCCGATGAACGACCAGAAATCGGAATCCGGCACCGTTGCCGATATCACCACCGCATAGCGCAGCAACAACATGTCCACCAACGCGCGAACGATGATCAGCGTGACGAGCGTGGTGAGGAAGGCGCGCAACCGCAGGAAGCCGACCAGCACCCCATTCACTAACCCGACCACCCCGCAGGCGGCCAACGTTGCTGTCAGGGCGAGCCAGGGCGAGGTATTGAGGAGATTCATCGTGGCGAGCGACACGAAATTGCCGAGCGCGAAATTCGATCCGACACTCAGATCGATGCCGCCGCCCACCATGACGATCATCATCGCCATGACCACAAAGCCGAACTCGCCGAGCTGGCGAGCATTGTTGACGAGGGTGCTGGGCGCAAAGAAATCCGGGATCAGTGTGCCAAAGATCGTGACGACCAGAATCAGGAAGACAACCGAAGCCAGATTGTCGATCCACCGCTTGGCCAGGATTTCGCCGACGATGTGATCGGGGAACATCGTGTATCGCAGCCGGATAAGATGGTCAGCAAGTTTCGGCGTGTGCCGCGGATGAACGCGCACCGACGTCGCCCCGATTATCTGCCGACCGGCATCAAGCATGGCGGTAGATTCCTTGATGACTTCCACATAGCGCGAGACGCCGAGGTGGGCACCATGCGCATCCGCCTGCCGGAGGTTGTTTCATTGGGCGAGAGTTTCTTTGGTCCAGCACATGCCCGGCCGCAGATTCGCCTTGGTCAGAAGAGTGACCTTGGAATAAAGCATCACTTTCATCGTGCCGGGTTTGGGGTTGCTCTGGAACAGGACACGCAAGCCGTCATTCAGATCCCGTCCCTGGCCAACCGCATCATAGTTGAAATAGGCATCGAAGGTGCCGTTGGCGACGTTGTCGCAGGCGCTCTGCGCGCCGCCGCCGGAAGTCACCACATAGACCTGTCCGGTCTTACCAGCCTCGCGCACCGCAGCGCCGATACCGATATCCTGCCCGTCCCAGAATCCGATGACACCGCAGAGATCAGGGTTCTGCTGCAGGACGGTCTCGGTGATAGCCCGCGCCTTGCTGCCATCCCAGTCTGCGGCTTGGTTCGAGACTACCTTGATCTCAGGGTGATCGGCGAGTACCTTAGAAACACCTTCCATCTGATAAACGCTTGCTCCGCCCGTCAGCACACCTTGCACAATGGCAATCTTGCCGGATTTGCCACTCGCCTTGCCGCAGCGATCCACGACCAGCTTCGCCGCCTGTTCGCCGAGACCATTATAGTCGGTGCCGGCGTAGAACTCGGTCGGGAAAGCCGATTTCATATTTACCTGCAGCACATAGATCCCATCCTGCTCAGCTTTCTTGAGTAATCGAGCATAGGACTGGATGTCCGGGTTCTGCAGGACGATCGCGTATGGCTTCTCGCTGATGAGTTGGGTCAGTGCCTGGGCGCCAGCATCGGTGCTCCAGTTCGGGTCACGGATCACAAACTTGTAACCAAGCTGATCGGCCTGCTGCTTCATTACGGCGCCCCATGCCTGAGTCAGGTCAAAGCCCATGGAGAGCGGCAGGAAGGCGACCGTCTTACCCTTGAATGCCTCCAGATAAGGGGCGCGTGACGGATCGACGATGCCGTCAGCGTGGGCCGCAAAATGCGCGATCATCGCGCCGGTAACAAGCCCGAAGAGTTTGCGTAGGCGCATTTGTATTCTCCTCCAATATGACGGTCTGCCTGCACGACGGATTGCTAGTGGTTTCAGATATCACCTTGCTGCGCGGTTTGTTCATCACGAGGATTGACGATACTATCCACCACGATCGCGACTAGAAGGATGATGCTCTTAACGAGATTCTGGACAGTATACTGTAGGTCCATGATGGTCATGCCGTTGAGCAGGATACCGATCAGCACTGTGCCTACCAGGACGTTGCGTACCCCGCCGCGGCCGCCGGAGAGGCCGATGCCGCCCAACACGACAACCAGAATGACGTCGTAGATCAGGGTGGAATTGACCACGCGGGTATTCATGCTACCCACTGCGGTCGCCACGATCAGGCCGGCGGCGAAAGCGACGAAGCCGGAGATGACATATTGCAGTACCTGCACCGGCCGCACCGGAATGCCGGTGATGCGCGCCGCCAATGGGTTGTCACCCACGCCATAGATGTAGCGCCCGTATCTCGTGTAGCGCAGGAACAGTTGGGCAAGTACGCAGGCGGCTGCCAGCATGAATATGGGCATAGGGACGCCATGTACATGACCGCTACCAATCCAGGCCAGATTGCCGGCGCTAGCCGGCAGATAGGTGACATCGCTGCTGATCAACCAAGCGCGACCGAAACCGTAGATGAAGGCGCCCATCGCCAGGGTGGCAAAAAGCGGCGGGATCTCGACATAGGCTACCAGCAGTCCGGTGATGAGGCCCATCACGGTGGCGAAGACAAGGCCGAGCAGCAGAGCCACGGCAGGCGGCCAGCCCTGGTTGGCAATCGCAAACGACCAAGCGACCGACATCGCCATGTTCGCGACGATTGAGAGATCAATGCCCCGGCCTATCACGACAAGTGCCATGCCGATGCCGAGGATACCCAGAACCGAGACGCCACGAACTAATGTCAGCACATTCCCGACGGTCAAGAATTTCGGGAGAGTCACTGAAAAACTAGCAAAGAGCACCACCGCAAGCAGAAAAACAATCCGCTCCTGAGTAAAATGGCGACGCATCCCCACCCAGCCCCACCGCCTCCAGGAGCGACCCGCACATTTAATGCCGTTAAACCTGGGCTCTCGCAAGGGATGCGCCCCGCATGACGTTGTTCCTCCGATTCTTATTGTCTGATAACACCCTACGATATTTTTTGAGCGCCTGTCAACCCCCTAGCCATGGTGAGTCTATGGTTAGGAAAAAAATCGCCTATAATTCAAGAAAGATGGTATATTGTAGATTCAGAACGCAGCGCGCTGGCGCCGCCTACTAGGAATTGGAGGCGACGCATGTATTCATTTTGTCGGACAAACAGGGTTTTCCCATGAACAAGATTGACCGGGTCAGCAAGACCCCTGCCTACCGCCAGATCTCCAAGGCACTCATGCACGAAATTCTCGAAGGACGTCTCCGTCCTGGCGAGATGATCCCCACCGAAGCTGAACTGTGCCGGGTCTTTGGGGTCAATCGTTCGACCGTGCGCGAAGGCATGCGGCGGCTCGAGGAAAACGGAATGCTGCGCCGCTCTGGAGGCAAGCGA
>JAJZKY010000141.1 GCA_021803885.1 Planctomycetota bacterium | reverse complement strand
GAGTAAAAATCAGCGGGGAAGCACACCCATCACCAGCAGCACGATGACTATTAACAGGATCAGGCCCAACCCGCCGGTGGGACCATACCCCCATTGCCGGCTGTAACCCCAGGTCGGCAGTACGCCAAGCAACACGATCACCAATATGATAAGTAAGATCAAGCCCATGGTTGGAACTCCTTTCATTTGAGAACAACCGCTTGCTAACCGGCTTCCCCCTACCGCATGTTTGATCTAAACTGTCTACACGCGATAGAGACTCCGGACCTCTCCACGCCTTGGTGATATACAGCAATTCCCGTGCCACAGCGGAATTTGCGATCATTCCGCCGCCCCCTTTCGCCGTTACGGCTATTTACGCCTGTTCGAGGCCTTTATGTCCGCGTCATTTTGTCCGATAACGACGTATTGTCGTGGTTTCATGCGAACGCTATTGCCTGCCATCCATCTTTACTTGACTCATTATGTTCGAATTGCATTTTGACCAGACTTCCAACTTGCAATGAATTCTGGTTCCGTTCAGAGCATTCAGGCCAGCGTCAACACTGCGTCTGGCAATATATTTCAAACTCTGGCACGAGTTTTGCTTTCCATATTCATCGATCGTGTGTTTTTTGGACTAAGTCCGTGATCACAAGTTTTGTATTCATCTTTTTTACAAGGAGTTGTCCATGAGATCTGACTTTACTTCAGAGGAAATCAAAAAGGCGCAACACGACGCGAATCGTGATATGCTCAGCGGCGCACCCGGGTCGCATCCCGTAGGAACGGGTGTGGGGGCCGTGACGGGTGGAGTCATTGGTGGTGTCGCGGGTGGTGTCGCAACCGGCGCCGCGATGGGGACTGTTGTGGGTCCCGTTGGAACTGCCGCCGGCGCTGCGGTCGGTGTTGTTGTGGGTGCTGTGGCCGGCGGTCTGGCGGGTAAAACACTCGCCGAAGACATTGACCCGACGGTCGAACATGGTTTTTGGCGTTCCAACTACATCGGTCGCCCCTATATCATTCAGGGTACGCCATACGAAGAATATGCGCCAGCCTACCAATATGGCTGGGAAACAAGACTGCGTTACCACGATAAAACGTTCGAACAAAGTGAGCCCATATTAGCGCGTGAATGGGCCAGGCACCGTGGCAAATCAACCCTGAATTGGGAACACGCCAAACATGCTGTACGCGATTCCTGGGAACGGGTTAGCCATAGAAAGCGTTCCTCCTCGAAATAGTGAAATGAGAGCAAAGTTGGAAGAGAAGCAGGGTTGTGAAGCGGGGACGTTTCCGCTCTGGTAGTGGCGGAACGTCCCCGTCACGCCTTGGCGCCGCAATTGTTTCGGGAGGGTGCCCGAGGCATGGTGATAACGAAGCTTGAGCGTAACTACGAATTACGCGGATTTAATGGAATGGATAGGGGAAGCTCGACTTTTGCCGTTTTTCGGCATTTTGTATGAACATATACCGCCAGACAAATTGCTCGCGTACACTTTATTCCACGTATCAAACCGTCCTGCATAACGCGCTACCAAACAATCCTCGCCTACTGATCGTTGGCTACGGATTTGGCGACTTGCATTTCAATCGCTTGCTGAGCCGGTTGACGCGTATTCATGAAGATGGCCGGCGCGTGGTTCTGATTGGTTGGGTCCTTCCCGGCATGCGCGGCGAATACTGGGCGCCGGACGCGAACTTCATGGAGTGGCCGGGTGCTCAGGCGATACAGTGTATGGCCCGGTTGAGCCGGCAGGATGACCTTTTTGGCCGGCCTTATATCAACCCCTGGGTGTCGCGCGATAGCCGGTGCAGAATCTACCTGGAGGGGTTTCAGGATGCCATTCATAATCACGGTGTGGAAATCATCCGTTTCCTCACGAAATGAGCAACTTACACCATGTGTTCGGCCCTCGGTCGGAGGCCTCGGCCTGTCGAAGCGCGCTCTACGCGATAAGTGGCCGCCATTTCGGAAGACCTTTGCGTTCGGGGTTGCGAACGCAACAGGGTTGTTAACTGGATCGGGGTTTGGGGTCGAGAGGCAGAGAGTTTTCCGCCCGGCGGGGTCCCGGCTGGTAGACGAAGCGCTCGCGCCGCGGTTTACGGCGCTCTCGCGCTACTGGCGGCAACCTGACGACACCGCGTAAACCCTTGTATTTATTGGCGAAAATGAACAAACCCCGCGGCCTCTCGGTCACGGGTTTTTTCGTTAACCGGGCGGTGCGGCGGTTCCGCAACCCGAATCAAAGCTCCGCGGGTAGGATTCGAACCTACAACCAATCGGTTAACAGCCGATTGCTCTACCATTGAGCTACCGCGGAAAATGTCCCGTGCTTTTGCCGATGCCGGCGTCCCCGGAGAGCCGGCCACAAAAAGCGTTTACCGGCCAAAGGTTACGTCCTTGATGATACCTGTCAAGGCGCGCCGATAAAAGCACCGATAACAATTCCCTTTTATATAATTATCGGCTATACTTGACTGCGTGGATCTGTTATGCAGATACAACCGAGTCATCTTCCGGACGCCCGCCCGCTGGTAGATCATTTTCTGGCGGAGGCGGCACGGCGCCGTTCCTCGGATATTCATGTGGAACCGGCGGCGGACGGCTACGAGATTAAATTTCGCATCGACGGGCTGCTGGAAGCGCACAAAACATTTGATAAAGAGGCGGGCGAGGCGGTGGTGAATCGCCTGATGATCATGGCCCGTCTCTTGACGTATCGCCAGGACGTACCGCAGGAAGGCCGGATCACCACCGCCATCCCGATCACCGACGGAACTTCCCCTGCACCCCACGTCCGGTTGGAGTTGCGGCTTTCCGTCGTTCCCACACGCCACGGCCTGCGCGCCGTGGTGCGGTTGCCGGCGGAACTGGTTCAACCGCGGCGCTTGGCGGATTTGTCGCTGCCGCCGCCGATCATGGCGGCGCTGGAGCGTTTCGCCCGGCAGGACAGCGGTCTGCTGGCGGTGACCGGACCGGCCGGTTCAGGGAAAACGACCACGGTTTACGCCCTGCTGGAATATATGGTTGAACATTGCCGGGGCCTGAGCATTGTGTCGCTGGAAGATCCGGTCGAACGCGACATTGCCGGCGTGACCCAGATTGAGATCACGCCCTTCGGCGCGCTGAGTTATCAGAAAGCCCTGCGCAGCATGTTGCGCCAGGACCCGCAGGTACTGGCCCTGGGTGAAATCCGCGACGCCGAGACCGCCTCGCTGGCAATGCAGGCGGCGTTGACGGGGCACCGGCTGGTGTGCACGATGCACGCCGGTTCGCCGGCGACGGCGATTCGCCGGTGGTGTGAAATGGGCATGGAGCGGCACCAGATATCCAGCGCCGTTTACGGCGTACTGACGCAGCGCTTGCTTCGCCGCCGGCGGGGGGATGATTACCGGGGTCGTGTGCCGGTGGCGCAGTTTACCGCGATGAGCGAACCTCTCCGGCAAGCGATTCTCGCCGACGCGGACGCCGCCGCTCTGGAAACAGCGATGGCCCGGCAGGCGGGATTTGAGTCGCTGCGGGCTTGCGCGGCGAAACTGGTCGAACAGGGTGTGACCGATTCGGCGGAGGTGTTGCGGGTTCTGGGCGAGGGGTAAGGGCGCCAAGAAGGCCGGGCCGTGGTAAGGAGATACTCATGGCACAAGCATCGGATCGGAGTTTTGCCTATCGTGCCAGCCTTTCCGGAGGCGAACAAATCACCGGAACGCTCAATGCGGCGGACATGGATGCGGCGCGCCGGCTTTTGGAGTCGCTGCGGCTGCAAGTGGTGCAAATATGGCCGGCCGGCCCGGCGGCGCGACCGGTGCCGCTGTCGGTCCAAGACCTCAAAACTTTCAATCAACAGCTTGCCATGCTCATCAAAAGCGGCCTGCCGGTGGAGGCGGGGTTGCGACTGCTCGGTTCGGAAATGGGCCGCGGCCGGCTGGCCCGGGCGATCAATGCCCTTACAAGCGATTTGGAAAGCGGACTTTCCCTGCCGCAGGCCATTGAAAAAAGCAAGGGACAATTTCCCGCCGATTACGCCCCGTTGGTTCAAGCCGGAATTCAAAGCAATAATCTTGCGGGCGTCTTGATGAATCTCAGCTCGCACCTGGAGCTTTCGGCAAAACTGCGCGATGCGCTGCGCCGGGCGTTGTACTATCCATTGTTTGTGTTCATCGCCATTCTGCTGGTCTTGAGCTTTCTCGGATTATTCGTTTTGCCGCAATTCCGGGAGATGTATGCAACGACAGCCCGCGGCTGGCCGCACTATTTTTCATTTCGCTTACCAGTGGCCACGCAAATTTTACTGACTCTGGGCCGCGGAACGCCGCAAATTCTTATAACCCTGATCGTTCTGATTGTAGCCGCAGTGATCTTTTGGCTGATTTTTCAACATCGCCGGTTGATGCTGCATCTGCGCGACATGGTGGCGCGGCGCGTGGCGCTAATCGGACCGGCGGTGCGGAACCAGTTGATAGCGCGCTGGATCAACGGTTTGCGGATCGGAGTGGACGCCGGCATGGATTTGCCCGCGGCCATTGAACTGGCCGGCGCCATCTCCGGCTCGCCGGCCGTTCAAGCCGACGGCAAGCGGATGGTGGCAAGCTTGTCGGCCGGCCGGGCGCTGGACCAGACACCCCCGTGCCGCATTCTGCCGAAAACCATTCCCGCGGCGCTGCAACTGGCGATCCAGCACAACAATCTTTCCGATACACTGGCGACTCTCGCCGAATCATTCCGCCGCCAGGCCGAACATCGCATTGCGGTGATTCCGGCGGCGCTTTCACCCGCGCTGCTGGTGCTGCTGGCGCTGAGCGTCGGTTATGTGATCTATGCCATGGTGGCGCCGCTGATAGCCATGCTGCACGCTATGACCAGCGCCGCTTATTAGTGAGGTGGATGGTGAACGGGAAGGCACGGCCATTTCGGGTGCGTAGCCAACTGCGGCGGATCGAACGGTCCACGCAAAACGGCCGCGGGAAGGGCGGGCGGCTCGAGGAAGTCGTCCGGGGGATCGTTATTGCCTTCTGCATCGTTGTTTTTGTTTTATTCTTATTCTGGTTCCAGTCCACCTGGTTCTGGGCGGCTCTGGTCGTCTTTCTTTTTCTTCCAATCGCAACGGTATGGAGATTTGCATCGCGCCGGCGGGCCAATGCCCTGATCGAGTACATTTACCAGGCCGTTCGGTTGAACCATCCGCTGCCGGAATCACTGCAAATCGCCGGCGAGGCCGAAACCGGAACTTTGGCCGTGCGGTTATTGGTCATAGCGGAATTGCTGCACCGGGGAAAAACGCTTTCGGAAAGTTTGACTCTGGCGGCGCCGGAGATGAATCGACGTAATATTGCCATCATCGCCGACGCCGAAAAAACCGGTCATTTGCCGGAGACGTTGGAATCTCTCAAATCGGAGCGAGCGCTTTGGTTTCCCACCGAAGAAATTAATCAGCCCTATATGGGATATCTATTGCTGCTGGCCATGGTTATCCCTCTCTTTATTATGGGTTTATTGGGAATGGTCCTGCCAAAAATGGGAAGAATATTCCATTCCTTTTCTATTCCCATGCCTTTGAGTTTTCTATCGAATCCGCATCTGCTCCTGTGGCTCAAGCCCATCCTGTTGGCGGCCATCGCGCTGTTTGCCTTGTTGGAGGCATCTTTTCTTTACAAGACGCTCTCGCCCCGCGCGTACCGCCGGCGATGGACCGTTTGGTTTTGGGATCGCGTTCGCTGGTACGCGCCGATTGTGCGTTCCCTGGAACGCAGCCGCTCGTGGGCGACGGCAGCGCAAGTGTTGGCGCGGGGAATTGAACAAGGCGCGGAATTGGGAGCCGTTATCACGTCGGCGGCGCAAGCCGGCGTCAATGGCGTCGCCCGTAAAAAATTACTCACCTGGAAGGCGGTGCTGGAACGAGGCTCTCCCTTGGCCGCCGCCGCCAGCGCCGCCCGTCTGCCGCGGTTGATTTGTGACATGCTTTCCACCGCCGACGGCGCCACTCTGGTCGCGGGGTTGGACTGCCTGCATGGCTGGTACCGCTGGCGCTGCACGCGGCTGGCGGACATGATTCGCGGGGCTTTTATCCCGGTGTTTGTGTTGCTATCCGGCGCCGCGGTGGCGATGGTGGCGCTGATGATCTGGTTGCCCTACACATCGCTTCTGCGGTTCATGGAAATGCGAGGGCCGTTCTGATGCGAAACCGCCGGGCCTTCATCATGGTGGATCTACTGCTGGCTATCGCGTTGGTGCTGATATTGACCGGAGTATTCGTACACGCCATCTGGCAGGCGAACAAGACGGCCCGAAACCTGGCGGAGATCCGGCAGTGTTCCTACACGGAACAGGCGATACTCCAAGGCTGCTTCGGCGGCGGAAATGGCGGAAAGTTTCAGTTACCGCCCGGTTTTTCGATTCAGAAGGCGCCGGCGCCGGCGCCGGCGCCGCAAGGGTATCGTTGGGTTATGGTGACTCGCGGGATCCATGGCAATAATCCGCGGCTTTACGGCCTGGTTCCGATCGCAACGGATTTGCCGGGTCGGGGAGGGCCGCACCGATGAATTCCCGCTATCGTTCATTCCCGGCCTTTACCATCATGGAGATGGTCATGGCGCTGTCCATTATGGGGGTATTTTTCCTGATAGCCGGGACGTTATTTGTCCAATGCATAAAAACATTTGGAAAAATCGGACAATTCGAGAATCGCCAGGACACCTGGCGGCGGATGACCCTGGAACTGGGCCGCGACGTATGGATCGCCCGGCGGATAAGGATCAGGGGAACAAGCGAATTGATTTGCCGGATCGGAACGAATAACCGCGTGGAGTGGCGTATCGGTCACCACGGCGAGATCACCCGCGTTCTGCGGCGCGGAAATGGGACGGGCGAGTCGAACCGGTGGCCGGGCATTGGTGCGGGGGTGCACTTCGAGCGAGCCGCACACGCTGTGGAATTGTGCCGCCGGCAACAAAAAGGGAAGCGGATGATTGTGCTGCCGGCCGAACTGAGATTGGCCGAGGCGATTTCGCGGAGGCGGCGGTAATGACGCGGTTGCGAATAAGCCATAAATCCCGCCGGGGTTTCGCCATCATCACCGCGTTGGTGCTCATGGTGCTGATCGCGGTCTGTTTGTTGATTCTCGCCGATGTGTTCATGGGCGACATGCGGGCCACACGGCAGATTCACCGCCGGGCGCAGATGCAGGAGTTGCTCACCGCCGGAACAATTGATGTTTTGGCGCATGCCCGCCGGTGGGGTCGGCAAGTTTCGCCCGTGCGTTGGCGGATGCCGCTTCCGCAATTGCCGGTGGCGGATGCCGCCGTGCGGGTGCGTGTCGAATCCTCGGCCCAGGACCGCGTGCGGGTCAAGGTGAACGTGTTGTTGGGACGTGTGCAACGCCGCCAGACCGTCACGCTCCGGCGCAAGGATCGCCGGTGGATCGTCACGGCTGTCTCTCCGCCGAGCCGCGAACCGCTGCCCAAGCGGCTCTAAGAATTGTAAAATCATGTTGTGGCCAATTACCAGACGGATGAAGCGCTGTGCCTGCGCGTGATCGACTTTTCTGAAACCAGTCAAGTGGTCACTCTGCTGACCCGCCGGCACGGCCTGATGGGGCTGCTGGCCAAGGGATCGCGGAAGGCGAGCAAACGCCGGGCCGGACCGATAGGCGGCCCACTGGATTTACTCTGCCGGGGGGAGGCGATATTTCTGCCGGCCCGTGAGGATGCGGGACTCGGCACGCTTACGGCGTGGGACGTGCGGGATCATCATCCGCAATTGCGGACGCAACTACGGGCGTTTTACGCCGGCCAAATGGTCTGTGAATTCACGTCATTGCTGCTGTCTCCGCTGGACCCGCATCCGGAACTTTACGATCAGCTTGTGGCGGCCTTGGAACTGCTCGCCGGCGCGCAGGGGCCGCGGGCGGTTGTTGCATACATGAAATGTGCCTTGACCGAAGCCGGCTACCAGCCGCGGCTGGCCGGCTGCCAGGAGTGCCAGGCGGCGGCGCGGCCGGGGCGGCCGATGCGATTTGTGGCCGCCGCCGGCGGGTTGTGGTGTGCGGATTGCCCTGCCGATAAGAGAGCGGTGCAGGTGGACGGCGGGGTGATTCTGGCGCTGGCGCGGCTGCCGACGCCGATGCGGCTGCGCGCCCAGCCACCGTCCCGGGAAGCGAATTCGCGGGCGTTGTTGACAGCAGCCCGGTTGTTGATGGGCTATGCGCGATTCATTGCGGAAAAGCCCTTGAAGACGTATTCCCTGGCGGCGGCTGTATTCGATAAATGAACATAATGAAGAAGACCAATCTTTCGGGTAAAACGGGCGGGAAACTCGCGGCGGCGGTGGGAAGTCGGCTGGTCGGGCCGGCTATCGGACTGGCGCCGCCGCTGATCGGGTTGCTGCTGATCGCCGCCGCATTGCTCAAGGGTGTGAACCTGGCAAGCGGCGTGACAAACACACATGTTTATTTTCACATAGTAGAGGTGTTGTCGGAATGGGCGCTGGGATTGTGGCTGATTTGCGGCCTGGCCAGACGCCACGCGATGGCGATCAGCCTGGCCGCCTTCGCCGCCTTTGCCGGCGTATCCCTGGTTGGCGCCTTGACCGGGCGCCATTCCTGCGGCTGTTTCGGACCGATCAAGATCAATCCCTGGTTTACCTTCGCCCTGGATGCGGCAATCATTCTTTCCCTGGCGGCGCAGTGGAAGTTGGGACCAGTTGCGCCGCTCGGCGTGCGCTTCCGGCGGTGGCGCGGGCTGTGGGCAATTGCGCTGGCGGGGTTGAGCGTCGCCGCCGCGGCGTGGGGCTGGCAGTACTGGCGACCGGCAGTGCTGGACACAAATGGCCGAATCATCGGCGGCCATGGTGTGGTGACATTGGAGCCGGCAGACTGGAATGGGCACGCGTTCCCACTGGTGCGTTACCTGCCCCACAGCTTGCGGATTCAACAGGGGCGGTGGCTGGTGATTTTGTATTACCACGGCTGCCCGGCCTGCCAACACGCTCTGGCGGTGATCGGGCGGCGCCTTCAAAAAACGCATCGACTTCATCAGGTGGCGCGAATTGAACTACCGCCCTTTGGCCGGCTGCCGGCGGGCATTCATACCGCCGGAATGTTGCATCTTCGTCTACCAGTGTCGCGGCAATGGTTGGTTAAACCGGCGATTCCATTATTGATCGATCTGGAAAATGGAAAGGTCGTGCGCGTGCGGCTCTTCATAAGCGGTCTATGGCACGGCTTTTAGCCATGGCCATTTTGGCTGATGTATTCCGGATCATGGGAAAGGGAAAGATGGAGCTTGTTGTCGCGGGCGATAAGCGTGCGCGTTTTCGTGCCGGTCTCGTTGGTAAGGCGGTAATGACCAGATGCCAGCGGCAATACGACCACATGTGCCTGGCGGGACGTGGTCCAGGCGGCGAGGCGATTGCCTTTCGGCCCGTGGAACAGCAGCACGTAATTGTCCGCACCACCGATTTTCAACCGTTTAACGAACCGGCAGCCGGCAAGCTGCGTCGCCAGCGTGCGGGCCGCCAGATAAGCCGGCTTGGGATCGTACACCGGATTGC
>JAJZKY010000140.1 GCA_021803885.1 Planctomycetota bacterium | reverse complement strand
ATCAGGCGCTGACGGCTTATCTGGCCCAGCGTATGTATGAGAGACGCTGCTGATGATTGAAATGCCGATTTTGCTGCTGGGACTGCTGGCTGCCGGTGTGCCGATAGTGATTCATCTGTTGCACCGACGTGCAGGGTTTGCATCGGTCCACGCACCTGGGTTTTGCCATTGATTTTGCCCAGCATCGTCAATATGTGCCCGGTGACGACATCAAACGCATCGACTGGCGGGTTTTTGCCAAGGCCGATCGTTATTATATCAAGCAGTACGAAGTCAATACCAATCTGCAGGCGCATATTGTGCTGGATGTCAGTGGATCCATGAAGTACCGTGGCGTCAATGAACCGCTGAGCAAAATGCGCTATGGCCAGTTTCTGGTGACTTGTCTGGCGTACCTGGCCCTGCGGCAGCAGGATTCGGTGGGCCTGATCACTTTGGACAACCAGATTCGAAAATTTATCCCCCCGCGCAGTGCACCGTCGCATCTGATGAACATCATTGAGGCTTTGGAAGAATCCGAATCCGGCGGTGAATCTTCGCTGGCCCAGCGGCTCCATGAAGTCGCGGAGCGTATCGGCCACCGGGGGCTGGTAATTTTGATCAGCGATTGCTTTGAGAAAACCGAGGCCTTTATTCAGGCCTTGCATCATTTTCGCCATCGCCGGCATGAACTGCTGCTTCTGCACGTGATGGCCGATGATGAGATAAATTTTCCCTTCCGGAAGTGGACGCTTTTTGAAAATCTGGAACGCAACAGCCACCAGTTGCGGCTCGATCCTTCCCTGGTTCGCGCCGGGTACATGGCCAGACTGCGGGAACACATGGCGGCCATTCATGAAGCTGCCAACTCGTTGCGCATCAGCCGGGCTGTACTCAATACCAAAGAGCCTTTTGATCAGGCGCTGACGGCTTATCTGGCCCAGCGTATGTATGAGAGACGCTGCTGATGATTGAAATGCCGATTTTGCTGCTGGGACTGCTGGCTGCCGGTGTGCCGATAGTGATTCATCTGTTGCACCGTCATCGCACTACGCCTGTTCAATGGGGAGCGATGATGTTTCTGGAAGAGTCTTCCATTCAGCAACGACGTCGGCGCACCATTGAAGAATGGTTGCTATTGCTGCTGCGCATTGCCCTGCTGGCTCTTCTGGCATTCTTGCTGGCCCGGCCGATACTCGGGGCTGGACACCTGAATCCGTTTTCCTCCCATGCCACCAGCGATATTGCTGTGGTGATGGACCACTCCATTTCCTCCGGCTTAAGAGGCAGCGGGCAGACCAACTTCCAGAAACAAACACAGGTTCTGCGCCGCGTAATGACGTTGTTGCGCCCGGCGGACACGCTGTCGGTCATTCTGGCGGAACACCGGCCGGTGTCGCTTTCCAAATTGCCCGTCCTTGCTTCAGATCAAGCAGCGTTACGGCGGCAATTCCTCCGCCCGCTGAGCCACCAGCCACCAGGTCTCACCGGTTCTTCCATTCCCGCCGCCATTTCTATGGCCCGGCGTATGGTCAACCGCGGCAGTAATTTTCAGAAAGTGATTCTGGTGTTATCCAACCAGCGGGCGATTTCGTGGCAGGTGGACCATCCTTCGCTATGGCGGCAATTCATGCGTCGCAGCCCGTCAGGCCCGGGGAAAATACTGGTTTACGATGTGCCGGTGCACGTCACCCCGACCTTGTCCAATTTATCCGTCGGATCCATTCACATTCAGCCGGCGCTGGTGGGTGTAGGTCGTCCGGTGCGGCTTTCCGTGAGCATCAGCAATTCCGGACCCTTGCCGTTGTCGCACGTGCCTGTCCATTTTCTGGTCAACGGTAAAATGGTCACAGAGCGGATTATCGCTGACCTGGCTGCGGGCAAGTCGCAGACGATTACCTTTCGTTATCGTTTCAACAATGCCGGATCTCACTGGGTGAAGGTACAGGCCGATGTGCATGACGCTTTGTCCGCAGATAACCATGCGATTGCTTCCGTCCACGTTCGCAGACATCTTCCAGTGCTTATTGTTGATAGTCAGGCGGTGAACACCGGGGGGTTCAGGGCCAGCCGCTTTTTGCAGGCGGCCATGCAGCCATTTTCTTCAGCAATGGCCCGCAAGGCCTTGATTCAGCCGCGGGTGGTAAGCATTTCTACAGCGCAAAGCCTGCAGCTTGCACACTACGCAGTCGTAGTTGTCAACGATCCGGTCGCCATGCCGCAGCGGCTGTTGGCAAACCTTGGTGATTATGCCCGCGCCGGTCATGGGGTCTGGTTTATTTTGGGCCGAAACACCACGCCGTCATTTGTGAATCAGGCCTTACCTGCGGCAGGGTTTTCGGTGGCCGGCCTGGGGCCGCTGGTACACGCTTCCACCAGTCCCATGCTGGTAATTAAACAGCCTGGTAATTCCATAGTTCATATTCTGGCAGCCTTGAACCGCAACATGATTGTGGGCGTTACTCTGTCGAAATGGTGGCAGCTTACGCCAGCCAGCCCGCTGGTGAAAGTTCTGCTGGCAACCGCCGGGGGAGATCCGATTATTCTCGAAAAAGCTGTGGGCATTGAAGGCGGCAAGGTCGTGATCTGGTCTACGCCTGTAGATGGTTCCTGGAATGATTGGCCCACCGCCGCCGGTAGTTTTGTTCCTCTGGTCGATCAATGCGTTTATGCCCTGGCGCTGGGCGGTAATCAACATACCCGGAGGCACTTTTTAAAACCTGGTGATGCCATTGTCTGGACCGGGCCGGTGAAGCCCACCGTGCAAAGTGCTAAAATCATCAATCCGGCGGGGGTTGCAGTCGCAGTGCAACCGCAAATTACCGCGGAAGGTAAATACCTGATGGTTTATAATCACACCCAGTTACCGGGATTATATCAGGCGGTGTTTAAACCGGTGGCCATTCCGCAGCCGGTATATTACAGTGTCGCCATTGATTCCAGTGCGTTGGATCCGCAGCTTGTTTCCAAGGCCGATCTGAGTTGGCTGACCCATCAGCACTATATCAAAGGCGTGATCAAACCGGCGCAAATTCCCGGTGTGCTTAGCAGTGTGCTGGTGGGCGTGGATCTTTGGCCGTGGCTGGTTCTGCTGGTGATGGCCATGCTGATTGGTGAGGTCTTGTTGTGTCGTCGGTTGCTGACGTCGCCTCTGGCGGCCGTGCCGCAGGAGGTGTCCAATGCCAAGGTCTAAGTCTATGCGCGGACCATCGGCGGGTGCGAGGCTGTCCGCAGGGAGTTGCAGGATATGAGCACTGCCATGCAAGCAACAACTGCAGCCAGCGCCGCAGTCGAATCGGCCGCTAAAACAGCGGGTAATTCCGGCTGGCATCTTTCGGTGCTGCCGGCCCTTGGTCTTTGGCTCATCATACTGGCCGCAGTGGTTTGCATGGGCTTGATTGTCTATTTGTATCAGGCCCAGAAATCCCTGGTGCCCCGGCGAACGCTGGTGTTACTTTTGATTTTACGCCTGGCTCTGGTCCTCCTGCTGGTGCTGCTCCTTTTACGGCCCACTCTCCGCTGGACGCATGACGTTCATTCCGCCGGCACACTCTGGTTGGTGCTGGATCGCAGCCAGTCGATGGCCCTGACCGATCCACAGGGTTCACACGTGGCGCAGTTGCGTTGGGCTTGTCAATTAGGTTATATCTCCCCAGGCGTGTGGTCCGACTCGACGGATATGGACCTGGCCCGTCTGAGCATTTTAAGTCAGGAGCTTTCGCGTTTTGCCCAGTTGCAGCGCCGCAGCCGTTTTAGTATCGGATTGGCGGCATCACACGTGGATCAGCAATTTCTTCATCGGCTGCGTGCCTGGCGAAACCAATTTCAGGCGGTGGCGGGTAGCCTGAGCACGAGTTTAGGCCATCAGGAAAGTGCCGCTCTACACGCTGGAATAATTCGGCTGCAAGCGATGATGACTACCATCATCAAACAGGTTCAACAGGCTAAAAATTCGCTGCCGCAGCAGACGCTTCCCTGGCGGGCCATGCGCATCAACATGGATCTGGTGTTGCAGAATTTAAATGCCGCTGCCAATCGGCAGGATCACGCTTTCCTGGCGACTCACGCCGGAAATCAGCAGGTGTCGCAGGCTTTGGCCCGGGTGGGCATGATGACGCGCTCGGAATTGGCGCAGGCTGTTTTGAGCTACCGCCCGCCGAAGGCACAGGTGGCTTTTCCCCAGTTGTACAAACGCTATCGGGTGCGGGTGGTAAGTTTCGGCACCCGTGGTGTGGCGGCCGGCACTTTAACGCCTGTCAATGCCAATCAGGTGCTGCAAAGCGCGATGTCCTCAACGGCCAAGCAGACCAATATCGCCGCCGGGCTTCAAGCCGTGGCCCAGCGCGCAGCCAATGGCCGGGCTTCCAGCGTGGTCGTTGTTTCGGACGGGCGACAAAATGCGGGGCCTGCCCCGGCGGAAATTGCCCGCCTTCTGGCCGTACGCGGCATGAAAGTTTTTACCCTGGTGGTAGGTTCGGACAAAGCGGCGCCGGCAGCCACGATTAAACAGATTCAAGCTCCCGGTTGGATATATAAACATTCCGTAGTGAAGGCTACCGCCCTTATTCATATTACCGGTTTGAGCGGTAAGGTAGTGAGGTTGGAATTTCTACGCGGAAAAAAACTCCTGGAGTCTAAAGTTATCAAGGCTCATAGTCCGGATGTGCTTGAGCCTGTAGCCTTTAAAGATCATCCACCGCTGGCGGGGGGCTATCGGTATACCATCCATATTCTGCCCATTCCGGGAGTGCTCAATCGCATGGGTACGGTGCGGCATTTTCGGGTGACGGTGCGGCGCGATAAGCTGCAGGTGCTGCTGGTGGATGACCAGCCGGGATGGGATTATCAGTATCTGGTCAAATATTTTTCCCGCAATCCGCGGGTACACCTGCAGGCCATTCTTCTGCATCCCGTAAAAATTCCGGGAATCCAGGCGCCGCCGGCGTTGCAGGCGTTTCCCAAAAATCCCAGCTATCTGGCGCAAATTCTGCCGCAAACGATAAAGCAGTGGATGGTTTACAACCTCATTATTATCGGCGATGTACCGCCGCGCGTGCTCAATGTCGCCGATCAACAGGCGATTGTGGCTGCGGTTAAAAATCGCGGTGCGGCACTGGTGCTCATCGCCGGTCCTGAGCACATGCCGGGAGACTACATCGGTATGCCGCTGCAATCCTTGTTGCCGG
The DNA here is from genome assembly GCA_021803885.1 of Planctomycetota bacterium. The sequence goes on along the minus strand of JAJZKY010000140.1, from coordinate 4,369 downwards.
TCAAGCCGACCAGCCATTGGTCTCCGGCCGTACTCGAAGAGCAGTTTCGGCGGGGTTTTGTGCCGCAACTCACTGCGGAAGGCTTAAGTTCCAGTTTTGGCCAGTTTGGTTTAACCCACGGGCACAACGCCCAGTTGTGGCGCAATATGCCGCGTTGGTACTGGCACAGCCGCCAAACGGATGTCAAGCCCGCCGCCCGTGTGCTATGGGCTATTGGAGACCCGGGGGCCAATGTCGCTCATAACGGTCTGACGTCCAAACACCGGGCGCTGCTGGCAACCATGTCCGTGGGTTCTGGGCGGGTGTTGTATCTGGCCAGCGACGAAAGTTGGCGGCTGCGGCAGGTGGGGGGGGACAACCTCCAAAACGTCTTATGGTCCCAGGTTCTGCGTTGGGCAGTTGGGTCACAACTGCCCGCCGGTGGACGGTACGTTCGCTTCGGTTTGAACCATCATACTTTTCGGATGGGGCGAATGGTGCGCGTCCGGGCGCGTGTTCTGGGAGAAAATCTACTGCCGGAAACAGGCCTGGCGTTCCGGGCGATAGTCCGGAAAATTCCATCTCCGGTTAATGCGGCGGCACCTTCCGGTGGGGTCGTAGCATCCGCCAGGATGATTGGTGTACCCGGCTCCCCCGGATTTTATGAAGCCTCCATCAGTGGGCTATCATCAGGCCACTACCGGCTCACGCTCCGCGGTCCGCCGGTGAGTTTGCTGCTCAAAGACGACCCGACCGCCACTGTGAAATCTCTTCCCTTTTGGATCCGACCACGGCCGGATTTGGAAATGTTGGATACTGCCAGTGACCCGGCGCAAATGCTGCGAATTGCAGCCGCCGGTAATGGTATCGCTTTGCCCGGACCGTTCGGAGCCTTACTGGCCAGGCAAATACCGAACCTTAAAAGAACCCTGCATATTCCGGAACAGTCCGGATTTTTCGGTAATCCGCACAGCTTTTACACCAAGCTGCTGCAATTTATATTTCTGATTCTCTTTACGCTGGTGGTGATGGTGGAGTGGATTATTCGCAAACGTAATGGCATTGTCTAGAATAAACGCCATCATGGGGGCATGTGGATGGAATGATTTATGCGATTGGACGTTAGAATAACAGGCGGAAAGACTCGATTCGTGTTTCCGCCTGGCTCTAAGGACTTTTAAATGTCGGCAGTACCTCCACTTCCAGAATTCACGGAAATGTCCGAACGCCTTCATCGGCCGTTGCGCGCTGTTGCGGGCCGACATCGCGTCGTGCGCATCGCCATTGCTCTGACCAAAGTTGCGGCCATTACTATGGCAGTAGCTTTGGCTGCGGCCTTGCTTTTGGGGCGGTTCCCCGGCATGCCTTTTATCGTGCGCTGGGGGTTGACCATACTGTCTTGGGGAATCATACTTGCTACGTCCATTCGGTTGCTCCGTCCGGCGCTGATTCCGTTGGATATCGCCCAGGCTGCCACCAGCATGGATATTGCCACGCCCGAATCGCAGGAGCGTTTTCTGACCGCGGTGGAATTTGTGCGGCGCCGGCAGGATGCTCTGCTGGGTTCCCGCCAACTGGTGGACCATGTCATTGGTCAGGCCGCGGCGGATGCCCAAACCATGGACCCGCAGCGTGCTGTTTCACTGGGCGTGCTGGGGCGATGGGTACTTTATTGTGCGCCGTTGATTTTAGCGTGGCTGGTCATTGGCCTGCTGATGCCGGGGCTGGTCGCCCGTGGGCTTAAGCAGGCGATAGAGCCGTGGGCTGCGGTCTTACCTGTAAACCAGAATATCCGGGTGCAGCCCGGCAATGTCGCCATCGGGCAGGGAGATGCAGTTTCCATTCAGGCGTTTTTCCCTGCGCCGCCGCGCGCCCGTTTTGCTGTAAATGACGCCGGTGTTTCCGTGGAGGCCCTCTATGCCCATGGTCAACGCTCCACCGCCGCCATGACCCGCATTGGTCCCAGGTCCTTTCGGCATGATTTTGCCGACAATCAAAGCAGCTTTCAGTATCGTATTGTCACCGCGGACGGAGCGTCGGCATGGTATGCCGTGAAGGTCATTGCCCGTCCGGCGATTACGCTTTATGAAAAGCATTACACGTATCCTGCCTACTCGCATCTGCCTGCCAAAATTGTGCGCAGTGACAGCGGCTCTCTTACCGGATTGCAGGGGACCCAGGTGCAGGTGATAATCCACACCACCGAACCATTGAATAAAAAAAGTGCCCTGGTCCTGGCACCCGGCACGTCCACCACGCAAACGCTGCCGCTTACTCCGGTGGGCTTGCAAGTGTATCAGGCCACTTTCACTTTGTGGAAAACCACCAGCTATCGTGTTGCTTTGCTGAATAATAATCGCATCGGCAATGTGGGCCGCAATCAATGGCCCATTGTCGTTTTACCTTCTCTACCGCCGGCCATCCGAATCATTCAACCCGCACAAACCATTCATGTACGCCCCGACGATCATGTGCCTGTGGTGTTTCGGGCCTCGGCCCAGTTTCGCCTCACCGCCATCAACGCATTTGTTTCCGTGGATGGTTCCGCTCCGCGCACTTTCTCCATACCGATGGGATCTCGGAATGTTTCCACCTTCAGAGGGCAATGGATGGTCTCCATTGCCCGGATGTTGCAGCAATGGCCATTGTTGCACCCTGCCCGGTTGAACTATCAACTACAAGCCATCGATAACGCGGAACCGGTTGAACATGTCACCGAAACGTCGCTCCATGAATTTATCATTGATCCAGGATTGCAACAGAGTTATCAGGCCCGGCAGGATCAAAAAATTCAGCACGCCCTGCAGGCCGCCATCCAGCAGGCGATGCAGATGATTCAGCAACAGCAGGGGTTGGCGGCCCAGATTGCCGGTCAACCGCATCAGGCTGCGCTCTCGCCATATTTCCGCAAGCTCGCATCGCAGGTAAAAAACAATATCGCTGCGGTCAGCCGAAATCTCGCCACCAAAACGCACCAGTTCGTCCATACCGATTATGGCGATATCGCGACCCAGGCGAACAAAATAGCCCGCGGTCTTTTGCGCCGCTCCGCTAACGCCATGGCCCAGGCCAGGTTTAATGCCAATCAACCGGGAAAAAGCCAGTTCCTGGCGGCTCAAAGTCGGCAGGATCTCGTCCAGGCCAGATCCCAACTTCAGCACCTGATGCACCGTTTTATTGCCGACAATCAGAACATTGCCCTGCAAAGAAGGTTAAAGAAATCCCTGGCCCAACTGGCCCAACAGGAATCTCATATTTCCCATGCTTTAGCGGCTACTGGAACAACACCGGCCATTAGCCGTTTACAGCAGCAGGCCGCCCGGCAACTCCAGGGATTGCTGCATCAAAACAAGGTGCTGCAAACGCCGGAGGCGGATAAACTTCAGCCCCAGCTCAAAAAGCTCTCGCAACGCATAACCGACATTATTCAGTCGCAAAAGCACACCAATACCCGCTTGCAGGCGGCGCTTCATGTGGTGAGCGAGCAGCAAAAACTTCGGGCGTTGGCGGCGCAACAGCAGGTGCTCAATCAAGCGATTGCCCAGCTCAATCACAGCCATGCACAGCAGTTGCACCGCGCTCATGCGCCGCATCTGACATCCGCCATGATGCAGGCTGCGGTTAATAACCTCCAGCAAAACAACAATGCCGCAGGCCTTGAAGCCCAGCGCCATATCGCCTCCACTTTGCGTGCTCAGGCCGGGCAACTCCAGAGGTTTTCGCGCCAGGCGCAATCGTCGCAGGAACAGGCCGCCCGGCAGCAGGCGTTGCAGAATAAAGTCATTGCCAATCATCTTGCAGATCGTGTGCAGCAGGCTCTGGCCGGGCTGCAGCAGAAAACCGTGCCCGCTGACGCCCTGGAGCATGCGGCCCGGGTCGCTGATGCCATTCGTCAGCAGGCCGACCAGATGCTGAACGAAAATCCTTCGCCAGCCCAACAAGCCAAGTTACAGGCTGCCCGTGCGGCCGCCAAACTCGCCGCCCATAATGTCTTGCATCAACTGGTGCCCGCCGGTGGTAACTTGCTCGTGCAGGCCGCCGCCAAACTACGCAGCGCTGCGCAACATCAGACCCAGTTGCTGCATCAATACCAGGCCCTGCAACGGCAATCTCGGCAAACCAGCCGCGCCTGCCATTGCTGATAATGCGGCAATTCCGCAAGTTCCGGGGAATGATTGAGGCCATTAAGCACATCCCTGGCCATCTGCATGTGTTCCAGAGCCGCCTGCTGATATTCCTGGGAAGCAGGCTGATTGTGCTGGGCCTGGGCCTTGGCGGCACGGATTTGCTGCGAGGCGGCCCGCCGCATCTGCTGGCGAACCTGGGCCATGGTTTGCGCGATATCCGGTGCGCCTTGCCGAGCCTGTTTTTTTATTTGGGTTGCAATCTC
>JAJZKY010000139.1 GCA_021803885.1 Planctomycetota bacterium | reverse complement strand
GTGTGCCGATCAACACCTCCTGCAGTTCGAGGTTGTATAGGGCAAATCGGTCGCGCATTTCCTGCGAAGACTGGTTTTGAATTTGGCTGCGATCCTGAAGCAGTTCGATAAGTGTGCGATTTTGTCCGATGTTCTTAAAGTATGCGCTAACCATGGGATCCAGCGTTTGTTCCACCAGCTTTTTGATATCGCCGAATCGCTGAATTACCAGAGGCGCTTTGCGGTAATCTATGTGCAATACCACTGATAGCGGCAGCGTCGGTTCGAAGGCATCGCGGGTAATAAGCGAGACCTCGGATAGATTTTCATCGAGCTTATGCGATTGTGTAACTTCGTTAGACCATTTGAGAATAAAGTTTGTAACAGGTACGGTGACAATATTGCCGGCATAAATGTTAAATGCATATTTCCCCGGTAGCAGCGGCGTATCCCAAACGCCCTTGCACCCCTGCTTGACTAGCTCACCATGACGATAGGCATCACCTGAAACATCCTCGCCTTTGTCCCCGGTATAAGACACAACCACTCCCACAAAGCCCACGGGGATGATGGTTTTGGGAACAAGCTCTATCGTGGCAAACAGGCGGTTGATGTAGTAGGTTCCCTCTACCAGTACTTGATATTGACGGCCGCGCATACCGCCGGCCTGAATGAAGACTTCCGCGTCCTGAAAATTATTGTGATCGTGTTTGGCGTCGCCCACCACGGGCGCGATAATTTCGCCGGTGGTTAGGGGCTGTCCATCGTGTACGGTAACGATGCCGATGGTATCGTCGTTGTCGCGGATAATCACTGGCGAAAATCCGCCGCGATCACCAATGACTTTGGCCATCCCCAGAAACATCGCCTGGTCTTGTGAGCTGACGTTGTGGCTGAATACGTTGAACGACGAGCCATCACCCGTAATGACCACAAACAAGGCCAAATTAATCGCATAGGTGCCTTCACGCAGCAGCTTGCGCTGCGGCCCCTTTTGGCCGCTTTTTAGGAATTCGCGAGCATTTTCAAAATTGCTGGCGTAGGCGTTTGACGCAAGCGTTTGTGACGGTTGCAGCGATTGACCATCGCGTGCAAAGACGTAGCCTATTCGCCCCTGAGGAACCGTAACCAACGGCAACTTGTGAACACGAAACTGAAATGGCGGAAAAAAGTGCAGGCCGCCGCGAATGATATCCGCTTGAAAGCCGGCACGGTGATCGGTCGCCAAGATGCCGCTGGTAATCGAGCCAGACGCGCTCCAGAGCTTCTCCACGATGCCCACCCGGTTGTTTGGAACGTAAACGATTATGCGGCTTCGCCACAGCACAATCAGCAGCGCTACAACAAGCACTCCTGCAACAATCCAGCCGATCGAAAATTGCATCATTGCCTTCTCCTAGCAGAAAACCCCACGTGTCATCGTAAGCACTACCTGGATTACATCGTTATCATGCTTAATTTAATCCATGGAATATTAGCACGCTTTGATTGTGATGCAAATCTTTAGAAAGGATTTAGCCTATATGCATGGTCGGCCGGGCAAGCAATGCGTGCCGTGGTCATACGGCTGCGCTTATTTCTTATGCTTGCCGCCGACATTATATCTTGTTAGTTTACGTGCCATGCTGCCTATACTGGCGCGTTAAACGGCGTCCTGTGACAGCTCTTGGAGGTGGTTATGCCGTGGTTCGATTTGCCTTTGGAGCAACTTCAGAAATATACCCCGACTGAACCGGCTCCACAGGATTTTGATATATTCTGGCAGGGTACGCTGACTGATTCGGCAAAGTTTGAACTGCAGCCTCAATTTACGCCCTTTGGCGGCGATGTATACCGACAAGTGCGCGTATGGGATGTCAGTTTCGGCGGCTTTATGGGGCAGCGAATCAAAGGGTGGATCCTTTTGCCGCCGGATCGCGGAGCAAAGTATCCATGCGTAGTGAGTTATGTGGGGTATACCGGCGGGCGAGGGCTGCCGGTGGAGCATTTGGCTTTGCCTGTAGCGGGCATCGGTTGTTTTGTCATGGATACGCGCGGACAGGGCTGCAGCAGCGGGTCCACGGGAGATACGCCGGATGAAGGCGTTTGCGGCCCGCAACGGCCTGGCTTTATGACCCGCGGCATCGAATCTCGAGAAAGCTATTTCTATCGGCGGGTATTTACCGATGCAGTGCATGCCGTCGAAGCTGCGGCGGCTCATCCCGAAGTGGATGCAACTCGTATCGGCGTAACCGGAGCCAGCCAAGGAGGTGGTATTTCAATTGCGGCCGCCGCCTTAAGTCCACGCGTCAAGTTGCTTATGGCTGACGTTCCATTCCTATGCCACTACCGACGGGCCGTTACGCTGGTAGACACATCGCCTTACAACGAAATAAGTCACTATCTTAAGGCGCACCGGCATCGCGTGGATATGGTATTTGATACGCTGGCGTATTTTGACGGCATTCATTTCGCCCGGCGAATCAAGGCTAAAACTCTTTTTTCTGTGGCATTGATGGACGACATCTGCCCGCCCAGCACGGGCTTTGCGGTGTACAATCGCATCACAGCACCTAAAGAAATGAAGCTTTATCCATTTAACAATCATGAAGGCGGTGGGGCATTTCAGGTGCTGGAGCGGCTGCAATTTGTCAAAAGCTATTTGTAGCTGGCCTATGTAATCCTGAGGCGGTGAGACATTGTTTGGGCTCATTTGCTCCTGTGTATCGCATTGGCACCCGGGAAGGTTTAGAATAGCCGGCAGATGGCTGGGCGTGCGCGGCCCAAGCATCATGGGGGCAAATGGCAAAGGACACCATGAGCTTCATGCGAAGTTATTTTCGGTTGGTGCTGCTGGCCCTTGTTTTATGGGCGACTCCAGTGTTGTGTCACGCCGAGGCTGTCGTTAAGGCCCCGTCAATTGCGGCGGTACCCGCAACCAAGCCTGCACAGAAACAGATGTCACACAAGCCATCGCGTCAGAAGTTATTGGTGGGATACATCGGACTCGTATTTATTATTCTCGTTCTTACCGGGCTTATTATGCAGGTAACGCTGATGCTTGCGCTGCGACGTGCCGTATTGCCCCGACCTGATGCTAAAAACATTGCCACGCCCTATGTTGATGCGTGGGCGCTTGCGGGTAAACGCGTCAGCGAGAAACCGCCCGATGACGTGACGTTATAACGAACTTGCCTCGATCGTCGGAGGAGAGAGCGCGTCTGCAGTTCCTTTGTTCACAGGGCTGCGGAGGCCTCCGCCTTGGTTGGCCGCGGCTCTGGGGCCGATTTGGAGGTAGTGGAGGCAACGGTGGCCGCAGGCTTGCCGCCCGCCATGGTTGAAAATACCTGCTGCGGGTAGGCTCTGATCAAAGCCGCTTGTACTAGCCCTAAAAAGAGCGGGTCTGGGGTAAGCGGGCGGCTGGTGAGGCAGGGATGCGCCTGCGTTGCCATAAAATAGGGATGCACGCTTTCGGGAAGTTCCAGCATTTGCATAATGGGTTGATGGGGGGCATGACCGCTGAAAATGAGGCCGCCGCGCTCCAACTGGTCAATGTATTTCGGTTCAACCTCATAGCGGTGGCGGAAACGCAAACGCACGCTTTCCGCTGCGCCGTACAAGTCGCTGATGCGGCTGCCGGGCTTTAGTATGACGTCTTTTCCGCCGAGGCGCATGTTGCCGCCGAGACCTTCGATTTTTTTCTGTTCCGGCAATACGTCAATGACGGGATGCGGACAATGCGCGTCAAATTCGGTGGTATTGGCATTGGCCAGTCCGCATACGTTGCGTGCGAACTCAACGACCGCCATCTGAAAGCCAAGACATATTCCCAGGTAGGGGATGTTGTTTTCGCGGGCGAAGCGAACGCATTCAATTTTTCCTTCAGCGCCGCGCGAACCAAAACCACCGGGGCACAGCACGGCATGACAGCCGCGCAGGGCATCGGCCACATTGCGGGCGTTAAGCTGGCTGGTGTCAATCCACTGTATGTTGACGCGGCACTGGGCGTGGGCGCCGCAATGTTCCAGCGCTTTGTCTATGCTTGCATAAGCGTCACGCACCGACGTGTATTTACCGGTGACGGCAATGTTGACGGTCTTTTCTTTGGGAGCCAGCAGCCGTTCCACAAACCACTGCCACTTGCGGCGGGCCTGATCCTCATTGCGCTGATTAACGCGTTCATGCAGGCCCAACAGCGTAAGAACTTCGCGATCCATGCCTGCTTCGCGCAGCATTTCGGGAACGAGGTAGATACTCGGCATGTCGTGCATCGAAAAGACCCGTCGCAGCGGTACGTTGCTGAACATCGAAATCTTCTGGCGGACTTTATCGGTTACCGGGGAGGGGCAGCGGCACGCAATGATATGAGGCTGCAGGCCCGCTTCCATGACCTGTCTCATTCCCAGCTGTGCCGCCTTGGATTTTTGTTCGCCCAGCGATTGCGGCTCCATGATATACGTCAGCGCCACAATACAAACGGAATCTTCACCTTCTTCATAGGCGAGTTCACGCACGGCCTCAATAAAGTAGCCGTTCTCATAGTCGCCGACGGTGCCGCCCACCTCCACAAATACGATGTCAGCTTTTGCTTCGGTAGCCAACTGACGAAGGGTACGTTTCACTTCGCCCGTTACATGCGGAATCATCTGCACATCGCGACCAAGGTACTGGCCGTGACGCTCACGTTCTAAAATGCGGGTGAATATCTGGCCGCTGGTGGTAAAGTTTCGGGCGGAAAGGTTTTCATCGAGCATGCGCTCGTAGGTACCCAGGTCCATGTCGGTTTCCATACCGTCGTCGAGTACAAATACCTCACCGTGCCTGAAGGGGTTAAGGGTTCCAGAGTCTATATTAAGGTAGCCTTCCATTTTAATCGGGGCCACCCGTAAGCCTTTATCCTTGAGAATCTTCGCGAGGCTGGAACTGAAAATCCCTTTGCCCAGGCCGCTCATCACGGTGCCCAGCACCACCACATACTTGGTGCGGCCTTTCACATAGCCTTCGGGCAGGGGGGTATAAAACTCCGTTTCGTCGGTGCTATGCCCTAGGGCGGCCAAATCCGGATTTGATTCGTTTGTCATGCACAACCTCACAATGGTCTAAAGAATACTCGATAGTTGCCCGGTGGCAAAGTCGGGCTTTGAACCGGCCCGATACTCAGGAAATGTTGCTTGATTTATTTGCCAAAAGCAGGGACCGCTGATTTTGCCGGTACATCTTGCTTAGGCGGGTTTTAAGCGCTGACGCGTCTGGATCGTATTTATGGAAGGATTCGGCAATGGCCACAAGCAACGCAACCAGGTTGCTAAAATCATTGATGTTGATGGTTTCAGCGGCAATGTGCGGGCCGGCGCGAAGCGCCTCGCTGATGCGGGTTGTTGGCTCACACATGTTGTGATAGTTGCCCAGCGACAGGCAGATACCGGCAGCGTCGTAGCCAAATGCCTGAAATGCGGTTGTGTCGCAGGTGCCGCCATCCATCAGTCGCCGCTGCCAGCAAAAATCGTTGTTCCAATGGGCCAAATCGGCCGCGGTTGCGCCGATAAATCGTGTAAGCCGGTCGCTAAAAATGCTCGTCTTGTCGCCAACACGCACCACGGGGCCGGCTCCCTGAGGTGATTCTGGCCGCAGGCTGCTTGTTTCGAGGCCGATGACTGAGGTGCTTGGCTCTAACTTGTGATTCATAAGCGCCGCCAAGGAGCCTGCAAAGCCGACCTCCTCGGCTCGCGTTATCAAGACTGTTAAGCTGGCTCGGGCCTTGCGATTCACCAGTTCTTCCAAAGCTGCCAAGACGGCGGTCACACCGGCCAAGTCATCGCATGCCCTAGCATACAGCAGGCTGCCTGTGATGCGAGCATCAGGAATATCCCACATGCCAATGCTTCCGGGCGGCAACGCCGCAGCGACGTTAGCCAATTCCACAATTTGATCAGTTGCCTGGCGGCCCGGTTTGACCGACGTAATCTCGGCTGGTATCCAGCGGCCGGAAATATATTGCAAAGTGCGCCGCGATGCCGCTGTACTCAATGATTCGGGCAGCCAAAACCTCACGCGTGCATTCGCAAAGCACTTCGATCGTACACCACCCCGAAAAACCGCCCGAAGCCGTCCTTTGCGGCTGCGGCTCAAAGAGACGAAGCCGGGGTGATCGCTGTGTGCCTCGAACACCAGTTTACGTTTTGACCTTGGTCGGTGTTCATATTGCAGGTAGATATTGCCCGCTTGGTCGCGGCGGCTGGTCAGCAATTTACCCGCGCCAAGGCTAAGCATCCATTGGCTTATGAATTGATCAACATATTGCTCGTGATATGGCGCTGTAGGCAGATTAACCACGGCCTTAAGTAAGTTAAGTTGGCGTGGGTTCACAGGGCAACATCCTTGGTTAAAAGTCCATAGCGATCATGGTTCAGCCTGCCCGGATCACCGCAGGTGCATTAAGGCGCGGCCGCGTCGTTATCAGCTTCGGCAGGGCTCGCCGCCGCAACTGCGGGAACGCCGGCGATGTCTTGCAGCGATTGGCCATCGAGATGGCGCCGCAGCAGCAAATAAATAATGACATTGGAGCAGAAAAAATAGGCCACCATATAGGCGCCGATCAGACTGACCGCCAAATAAAGCCAAAAATAAACGCCTTGCGCTGCCAAAAACTCTGACCAGTTCATGGCCCACCAGTTGGGTGGCTGTACCAGATGCCGCCATGTTGGAGTCGGCCATATGGCGCTTAACTTGCTTACGCCGCCATACCAGCCATGCGCATGGAAAAGCCAACTCACAGAAGTGCTTAGACAGGTGTGTGCTCCGAGCAGCATTAATAAAAGGGCAAAGCAGAGAAACAAGTTCGTGACAACGCCGTAGCCCATTGCCAGCAGGCTGTAAAACAGCACCCGCCATGGGCTGGCGTAAACGTAACTGAAACTGCGGCTGATAGCGTCAAAGGCATCGGAGTTTTCGATGGCAACCGTGGGGTACATCAAGGTAAAGCCGCCGATCAAGCCGAGGATCATCAGCATGATAATAAAGCCGCCGATCAGAAACACCCAGAATAGCAAGCCAACATAAAGCTCGCCCACAACCGGAATGGCTCCCGGCAGAGCCAGCAGTGCCAGAACTGCTCCCGTAAAAATAATGGTTAAAAATGGGAGCAGGGGAGTCATAAGAAATGTACGAAGTTTTTCATGCGTAAATCGCCAGAGCGACGCCAAATCGTGCGGTTTGCCGGCCAGTTGCAATGCCGATCTCCGGCAGATCATCGCTCCGGCAATGGCGAAGGCGCACAGCGATACAATTAAAAAAATGAGCACGCTCGCTTCGTACGCTATGCGGCGCAGCCAAAATGACGCGCTGGTGTCGGTTGGCTGTTTTTGCAGCGGTTCAGCTCCGGCCAGCAGCCAAGACGGACCTGTTATCATAAGGTTGGCCAACGACCCACTGACGCTGCTGGAGTCCCAAACCCGCCTGACGTCGGATGGCAGAACATGCAGCGTGATGGCATGGCTGCCCCTTCCGGAGCCGCCGACTTCATCGCCATTGTAAACCGCGGACAGACAGAGCATATGAAGCATGCTGTTTTCGAAGTGATGAAACTGCGAAACCTCAAAATGCAGCAGCGCATCAAAAATACCGCGTCCCACCACCGATCTGAGCCGCTCCATCCGAACCAGCAGTCGCTGGCCTGCGCGGCGAGCCGCTCTTTGCCTGTCAGAGGGCGACAAGATCGTATCTGTCGAAAGGCCGGCGACGGTGTTGCGAAACTGCTGCTCATAAATGGCGCGAAGCTTGCTGTAGCAGGCGGCCGGCGATCGGGTGAGTTGGTCGGTCTCGCTGGGGGATAGAGTTTGGCCTGAGTTTTCCAGCAGAGTCAGTAACTCTTCGCGTTGGGTGCTTTGCTGTTGCTCCAGCATGCCTTGGTAGTAGCCGGGAATGGGGGAATGAAATTGCTGAATTGTTCCTGGCAGCACCTGCGGGCCCCACACAATATCCAGTGCGCGGCCGCAAGTGTAGATTACCATGATGGCCGCCAAACCAATCAGCAACGATGTAGGCTGAATGGCCAGTCGGAAAGCTCGAAAAATAAGTGAGAAATTAAAAATGTGGCTCCATGAGACCTGGTCAAGCACAAAGTGCCTCGGTGGGATGCCTCCGGGGTTGGATGGGATTTTGTCAACCATACTGGCGATAACCTCAATAACATCGCATTAATGTTACACGCGCGGATTCTGCGCCCATTGCAGTTTGCTGCCCAACATCTGCCAGTGTGACTGATCGGGATTTTCAACAAGGCGAAGAACTTCCGATGCTTTTCGCACAGTCACAGTCTGTCCTTCGGCCAGCGATTCAAGCACCTGACCATCGAAATTAACCATCGAACCCGGATTCACGCGAAGCGGCACCAGTTCTACGGTTGTCTCCGCGGGCAGGACAACCGGCCTGAACGAAAGCGAGTGTGCGCAGATGGGCGTAAGCACAATGGCTTCCACCGCAGGCGAAAGTAAAGGCCCTCCCGCGGATAAGTTGTATCCGGTGGACCCAGATGCCGTCGAAACTACCACGCCGTCGCCGCGGAAGGTGGTGATGTCCTGCCCATCAATCCGCAGCAGGATATCGAGCATTCTAAAGGGCGAGCCGCTGTTGATCGCAACTTCGTTCAGCGCCAGACATTCAAACTTGGCTGCTGGGGGCTTTTTCCCGCTGCCGATGCATGCATGCAGCATAAGCCGATTGGTCACGGGAGCTTGATTAGATGCAATAGCCACCCAATGATGTTGAAACTGCTCGACTGAAAACGCAGCCATATATCCCAACTTGCCGAAATTGATGCCCACAACCCGTCCGCCCAGCTTGGCCAAAAACCTCGCAGCTTGCAGCAGTGTTCCATCTCCACCCAGGACGATGACCAGATCAGCTTTTAATCGGGCCAACGCATTCGCGGAAACGTCAGATACGAATTGTACTGAGCAATCAGCCGATTGCTGGTGCACAAAGGCCTGTACCTTGTGTGCCGCGGCAACCGCATCAGGCTTGGACGGATTGGCGATTATCGCAATTTGCATAGGTGCAAGGATAACCGGTAAAAAGGCGATCAGCCAGCCTTCAAGTGATCTTGGGCCTGTTTGCGGGCGCTGGGTGCCGCACATCACTTGCCGTCAACGCCAAGGGGCCATAGTCTATCGGAATGGAAACAATTGAAAAACCAAAGTTGCCGGTTCGTTTAGATGACGCACACAAGGGAGATTTCGGCCGTGTTTTAATCATAGGTGGTTCTGAAACGATGGTGGGCGCTCCGGCTCTGGCGGCACTGGGGGCTGCACGCACGGGTGCCGGCCTGGTGCGGGTTGCTGTGCCCAAAGAAATTCTTCCGGCGGTAATTACGTTATGTCCGACGGCGACGGGTTTTGCTTTGAGCAGCCGTGACGTCAAAGGGCTTATCAGCTTTGCTGACGAGCACGACGCGGTCGTTGTTGGGCCCGGGCTGGGGCAGTCACCAACCGGCAAACGAATTGTTTTAGATCTGTTGGAACGGCACGCCGGCCCCTTGGTGCTGGATGCTGATGCGCTTAATGCCATTGCGACTTTGGAAGCCAGCGA
>JAJZKY010000138.1 GCA_021803885.1 Planctomycetota bacterium | reverse complement strand
CAATGGATTGAATACTCCGACGCTAAGCAATGTATATGCAACGGGCGTTGTCACCGGAACCAGCGGTTCATATGATGGCGGTGTAATTGGCTGGAATGACGGCGGCACGCTCACCGATGGTTATTGGGATAAAACCACCTCCGGAGCCGCAGTTGGCATTGGCGCTGGCACCACTACGGGCGCGGTGGGTTTAACCACGGCCCAGTTATCTGCAGCGCTGCCCACGGGTTTTTCCAGCAGTGTGTGGGGCAATGTGAACAATCAAACTACACCGTATCTGCTCACCTTTGGCACAGTGCAGCAACAGGTGTATGTAGGATCAGACACGTTTTTGTCCACGTTGATTTTCACACCGGCGCAGTTGCAGGCGGTGAATAGCGACCTGGCCGGCCATTATGCCCTGGCCAACGATATTGATCTGTCCTCCATCAGCAATTTTACGCCGATTGGGGAAAGCACCGTATTCACCGGAACATTTAATGGGTTGGGCCATACCATCAGCAACCTGACCATCAATTCATCGGCGCTGACTTATGCGGGCTTATTTGGTCAAACCAGCAGTGGCAGTACGATTGCCAATGTGGGGCTGGTGGGTGGCTCAGTAACGGACACAGCCAACACCAGAGACGTCGGCGATCTGATGGGATGGAACCGTGGCACCGTCACCAATGTTTACACCACCGGCAATGTCAGCGGTAACGCTATTAGCAGCAGCGGCAGTTGCAATGCCGGTGGACTGGTGGGAGTCAACAACGGCACCATTATCGACGCCTACGCCACCGGCAATGTCAGCGGCAGCCGTGGCACTAGCAGCAGCAGCTACAGCTATGTCGGTGGCCTGGTGGGGTACAACGGCGGCACCATCACCAATGCCTACGCCACCGGCAGCGTTAATGGCAGCGGTGGCTTAGAATCCCTAACCGGCGGTCTGGTGGGTTACAACAACGGCCCCATCATCGATGCTTATGCCACCGGCAGTGTCAGCGGCGGCAGCGGCAGTTATGTCGGCGGTCTGGTGGGTTACAACGGCGGCACCATCACCGATGCTTATGCCACCTGCAGCGTTAGCGCCAGCAGCGGCAGTGGCAGTTTTGTCGGCGGCCTGGTGGGGTACAACAACGGCGGCACAATCACCGATGGTTATTGGGATAAAACCACCTCCGGAGCCGCAGTTGGCATTGGCGCTGGCACCACTACGGGCGCGGCGGGTTTGACCACGGCCCAGTTATCTGCAGCGCTGCCATCTGGTTTTTCCAGCAGTGTGTGGGGCAATGTCAGCAATCAAACTACACCGTACCTGCTCACCTTTGGCACAGTACAGCAGCAGGTGTATGTAGGATCAGACACGTTTTTGTCCACGTTGATTTTCACACCGGCACAATTGCAGGCTGTGAATAGCGGCCTGGCCGGCCATTATGCCCTGGCCAACGATCTGAATTTATCCTCCATCAGTAATTTCGCACCGCTTGGCGAAAGCACTGCATTTAGCGGAACCTTTAACGGGTTGGGAAACACCATCAGCAATCTCACAGAGAATAACTCTGATGCTAATGCCGGCCTGTTTGGCCAGGTTGGTAGCGGGGGTGTTGTTGAAAATGTGGGGTTGGTGGGTGGCTCGGTAACGGTTGCCACCGGCATCTGCAACGCCGGCGAGCTGGTGGGCCATGCTGACGGTGGGATGATCGCGGACTGCTATGCCACAGGAAATGTGTCTGGCGGAGGCGTTTCTTTGGGGGGTGGCCTGGTGGGACAGGCCAATAATATGACTATCACAAACTGTTACGCCACTGGCAGCGTTTCCGCCAATGGTGTTGATCCTTATGCAGGCGGGTTGGTGGGATACACCAATGGCGGGAGCATCAGCAATTGCTACGCCACCGGCAACGTTTCGGATGGTGCCGCCTTCGTCGGCGGTCTGGTGGGTTACAACGGCGGCACCATCACCGATGCTTACGCCACCGGCAGCGTCAGTGGCAGCATTGATGTCGGCGGCCTGGTGGGGTACAACGGCGGCACCGTCACGGATGGTTATTACGATAGCAGCACCTTTAGCGGCTCGGGTGTGGGTGGCGGCAGCGGTTCCGCCACGGGTTTGACATCCAGCGCGATGATGCAGCAAAGCAGTTTTGGCGGTTTTGATTTTACAACGCCGGTATGGGTGATCTATAACGGTCATACCTCGCCATTGCTTAACGCTTTCCTCACGCCACTAACCATTACCGCAGGTGGCGTTAGCCAGACCTACGATGGGGCCAGCTCCACCGCGGCGCTCAACAGTCCGACATATTCAGTCTCCGGGGCCGCAACGTCTGGAAATCTGTTTGGTTTGTCTACCCCTTATGCCGGGGATATTAACGTCGGTGCTTTTGCGCCGCAACTATGGTCCGATCAACAGGGGTATAAAATTACGTTGGTTGGTGGAGTATTGACAATAAACCCCGCTCCATTAACGGTATCCGGCACCAGCGTGGTCAACCGCACGTACAATGGTACTACCAGCATCAATCTTACCGGAGCTACCCTGGCGGGCACAATTTATAACTCGGATGTGGTAACACTGGCCAATGACAGTACGGGCACCCTGGCCAGTGCCAATGCCGGACTGGAGGATGTAACCACAACCATGACGCTTTCCGGTGCGGCGGCGGCCAATTACACTCTGACCCAGCCCACGGGCCTGACAGCGGACATTACCCAGGCCCCATTAACGGTAATCGGCACCAGCGTGGTCAACCGCACGTACAATGGTACTACCAGCATCAATCTTACCGGAGCCACACTCTCGGGAACGATTTATAACTCGGATGTGGTAACACTGGCCAATGACAGCACCGGCACCCTGGCCAGTGCCAATGCCGGGACAGAGGGTGTAACCACGGCCATGACGCTTTCCGGTGCGGCGGCGGGCAATTACACTCTGACCCAGCCCACGGGGCTGACAGCGAATATTACCCAAGCTCCATTAACGGTAATCGGCACCAGCGTGGTCAACCGCACGTACAACGGCACCACCGGCATCAGCCTTACTGGAGCCACACTCTCGGGGACGATTTATGGCTCGGATGTGGTAACACTGGCCAATGACAGTACGGGCACCCTGGCCAGTGCCAATGCCGGGACAGAGGATGTAACCACGGCCATGACTCTTTCCGGTGCTGCGGCGGGCAATTACACTCTGACTCAACCCACGGGCCTGACGGCGGATATCGCGCAGGCCACGCTTACACAAACCGCTCAACCGACCACTATTACCTTTGGATCGCCTATACTTTTGCTTTCCGGGAGCATCACCGGGTTTGTCGGAGCAGATACCCAGGCCAACTCCACCACCGGCACACTGGAATTTACGACTGTTGCTACTAATTCCAGTCCTGTCGGCAGTTATGCCATTGACGGTTCCGGTTTGACGCCGGACGGCAATTATCGAATCGTTCAGGCCCCTTCCAATGCCACCGCCCTAACGATCAGTCGCAGCCAGGCACCGCTGAACACCAACGTGATCGGATACTGGTTTACCCCGTATTATTCTTCTGTTATGGACAATACAGAGGAATCGCAGAATCAGAATAAAGTTCCCGCCATGTCGGACCAGGTTCTTAGCAACCCTATAGCCATCCGTTCATTTGGCAATCGCGTGTTTATCTATGAAAAGGTCGAAGGCCACCTGATGCTCATTGATTCGATTCTCTTGACCAACCACCACAACAGTAAATCTCAAGGAACTACAACCTCCATCACCAGGGATGAAGTAGTCAAGTTGCTGGCTGGCGGCGGCAGTAGAAATCTGCAATTAAAGCCGCGAATTGTTTCTCCCCATGGACATTAAATACTGAATTTCACCTGTGTACTTCTATCCAAGGAATAAAATATGCAGCAAAATATCCGCCGATGGTCCCTATCCCTGTGCGTCATCATTATCGGCACCGTGTTTACTGATCAGACGGTTCATGCCCAGGCCTATCGGCGTATCGCACCCCAAAAGCCGGGGCCAGTTGCGCCAGGAAAAATTTTAACGCCGGCAACCCAGCAGCCTTCCGCCACCACCCAGTCGAATAAAGTGATTCTGCAAAAACTCCGTGGCCTGGTGTTTATAGATAATATCAAGGCCCTGGTCCGTACCGGCTACACCGGTGCGTTATCAGCCAACGGAATTGTGATGAAAAATCTGCCGCTGCTGAATCGCCCCCGGTTTATCAGCCAATTGACCCCAAGTATCGGCAAACCATTGACACTTTCCGACATTCAAAACCTATCCAGGCTGGTAACGCAATGGTACATCCGCCACGGTCGTCCCCTGATGCAGGTAACGGTTCCCCCGCAGAATATCAGCTCCGGCATCGTTCAGGTGGTAGTAACCGTCTACAAAGTGGGGCGGGTGAATGTGACGGGCAACAAGTGGTTTTCCAGCCAACTGCTGCGGTTTGAAAGCGGCATTCAGACAGGTAAGCCCATTACGCTAAATTCCCTGCAGTCAGATTTGAACTGGCTCAACAGCAATCCATTCCGGCGGGTCAATGCGGTGTTCAGCCCCGGAGCCCAGGCTGGCGAGACGGATGTGAACTTGCAAACACGCGATCAATTTCCCCTGCGGGTTTATAGCGGCTATGACAACGAGGGTGTGCCAAGCCTGGGCCGCAGCGAATACAACGTCGGTTTTAATTGGGGTAACGCCTTTGGATTGGACCAGCAGTTATCCTATCAGTTTACCCGCAGTTTCAGCGGCAACTATACGGCCCATTCGGTAGATTGGACTATTCCGCTGCCCTGGCGGGACCGGGTGATGATCTTTGGGTCTTATGAGCAGGAAAAGGTGGGTCTTAACTCGGCGTTTTCGTCTCTGGGTGAAAGCGGGCAGGCCAGCATTCGGTACCTGCATCCATTGCCGGCACCGAATTGGCTTAGCCAGTCTGTGGGTGTAGGTTACGATTTTAAGACCAGCAACAACAACCTGGAATTTGGCGGCACACAGGTGAGCAATGCCCAGAACAGCTTAAATCAGATGCTGTTTATTTATAATGCCGTGGAGACTGATCGCTTTGGCAGCACCGCTCTGAACAACCAGTTGGTGGCCAGTTTTGGGGCCTTTACCGGGATGAACAATTCCAATCCACCGCCCAATGAAGCGGGTTTGGCCTATCCGGCCAATTACCTCTACGATCAGGTGGAACTCAAACGCATCACACGGTTGCCATGGGGGCTTTCTTCGGTAACCAGATTTGCAGGCCAAATTGCGGACCATAACCTGCCGGACAGCGAACAATTGGATGCCGGCGGGGTAGGCAGTGTACGTGGTTACAATCCGGAGACTGCGTTAGGCAGTGAAGGGGAACTTATCAGTGAAGAAATTCTTAGCCCGGCGTTTGATCCGGCAGGTTTTTTACATCCCCCGGCACAGTGGCATTCAGCGGCCCAGTTAGGGGTATTTATTGATTATGCGGATGTGTATCAGGTGCAAAGGAGTGCCAGCGCCGGTGGGCGGGCTGATTTGGCCAGTGCCGGCGTAGAGATTACCTATAATCTAAGAAACAATCTTTCCATCGATATGGATTATGGCCAGCAACTGCGTCGCGCCCCTGGTGCTACCAACAAAGGTGGAGAGTTTGATATTGCGGTGGTGGTGGGATTTTAGGGCGGGCTTTCTGCAACTGCAGCGGTCTTTGTTGCGCTTCGCCTCTATGGCGCTGCCGTTACCGAGATCCAAGCCGCAAGATTTGTCGCTGGTAGCCATCGCCGTGGGTTGGATCATTGCAGGGGTGGTTAAATTTAAGTATAAGGGGCCGCGCACAAATAACTTCACACTTTCCGGCTGGTTCTTTTGGCCGCTGGCTTCCAGCCCGCCTTGGCAGCCAAGATGGCCACACCCCCATCAAGTAACGTCGATCCAGCAAGACCATCCTATGCCTGCAGGATGGCCTTGCACCGAGTGCCAGAAATTATGGCCGCACCAGTTGGATAAAGCGTAACCGTTCACGGCCATACTAACACACCAACCGCTGACTGCTGTCCGCTTTTTCCCTCGCGCTTTGTCTCCTTCAACAATACGTATCTCCCGATTCCCTACTCCCGTCTGCGGGCTTTGGCTCGCGTTGTGGTGCAGGTTTCCAGCCTGCACGGCCGCCACTTCGTGAACGGTTACGTTTCAGTTACAGGATGGCAATTTTGCTACTGTGTTGTATGCAGGTAACCATCGGGCCAACGGTGCAGCCACGCCGGACCGATGGAACGGGTGGGAATGGCTCCTGGAGCCTGAATATGGCATCGTTCCAGCAGCGAACCTTCCTGCAGATACAGGGTATCGAGTGCATCCAGATAGGCCACCACAGCCTGGGCTTGGGCGAGCTGCGCGGAAAGCAGGTTTGACTGGGCCTGGGAAACTTGCAGAGAGGTGCTTTCTCCAACACGAAATTCGCCTTCGGTGGCGGTAAGGGTTTCCTGCTGGGCGCGGGTGGTGGCCGCGGTGGCGGTGATCTGGCGTCGGTCGGTGACGGCCTGAATGTAGGCGGTGCGCACACTGAGTTCCACGCTGCGGACGGTATTGGCGAAGGCCGCTTCTTCCTGGTCCCGGCTCAGTACCGCGCTTTGATAATTGGCTGTTGGCGTACGGTTGAACAACGGATAGTTGAAAGATAGACCTCCGACCAGTTGATAATCATCACCGTTGAGATTAGCGGCGGCGGGACCGAAGGATTCGGCGTAGCCGGTTTTACCCATGGTGATAAAAGCATTGAGAACGGGCAAAAGGCCGTTGCGAGTTTGTATGACGGCCAAATCTCCCTGTTGAATTTGCAGACGCGTCTGATTGAGAATAGGGCTTAACCGTAGAGCAAGGCTGGTATGTGCAGCCAGCGGGGCTTGTGGTCCGCCGGAAATATACGGAGGCGTGGTAAGCACAATATGATGTTTCCAAAATGGTTTGCCGGACGGCACCAGTAGACTCAGCAGGTTGAGTCGGGCGATTTTTTGTGCGCCCAAGGCGCTGACCAGTTGCTCGCGGGTGACTGCGGTTTGGGCGATGGATGCGGACAACTGCGATGGGGCAGTACGTCCGACACGGATGAGTTCGCGGGTTTGCTGTTCCTGTTGCCGGGCGACGGATAAAGCCTGCTCAAGGATTTGCACATTTTGGCGAGCGAGCACCGCCTGCCAGTAGGCCTGTACAATGTCATCGGTAATGGTAAGAGCTTCGCCGCGCAGTTGGTAATCTGAGATTCTCTTGCCGAGTTGAGCTTCGTGGATAGTGGCCAGGTTGGCCTGTAAATTTCCGCCTTGCAATAGAGCTTGGGTAACGGTGAGAGAAAAACCGGTGTTGGTGGCCTGGCCGCCGCTGGTTTCACTGTCGCTAAGGTTGGCATTGATGCCGGCCTTGACGGAGGTTCCTGTGGGCAGGTTTTCCGACACGCCAAGATTGGCGGTGCCGGAATCGGTGGTGGTACTGCCGCCAGCCGCCCGGTTATAGCCGCCGCTGGATGTTACGTAACCACCACTGCTGGGGACGCGGTTTTTGGAGGCCTGAACGCCGGCGGAAACCGTCGGATCGAACGCTCCGCGGTCGGCAATGATCTGCTGCTGTGCTATGGCTGGGGCATAGCGTTGTACCAGCAGCGATGGATTGTTCCGCAGGCCGATCACCAGGGCATCGGCCAACGAAAGATGGTGAAGATGCGAAGTGGAGATGGTGACGGCGGGTTTAGTGCCGGCTGGCAGGGCGGATGCCAGGTGATCGGAGGCTGTGCCAGTGGCGAGATCCTGCTGGTGAGCCAGAGCCGCGGCCTGATAGTTTTCGTATCCACCGGAATCAATGCTGCTGCATGCGGATATACCGGCCACTGCACCAAGCAAGGCACAGGCACGCAGTGTCGTAGAAATGGAATGTGCAAGGTGCACGTGTTTTTCAGGTTTGGCAAGAGATGGCGGCTGATTGCGACATGGTGCAGCAGAGCGGGTAAAATATGTGGAACCTTGGGACGATGTTATCGGATCATTCATATCGTAAAGCCTCAATGGGATTCAGCGCCGCAGCCCGGCGGGCGGGATAATAACCAAAGAAAATGCCTATCGCCGCGGAGATGGACAAAGCTAGAAACACCATGGACGGTTCTACGTGGCCGGAAAAACTGCGGAACTTAACATAGTGTGCGGCAACGATTCCCACGCCCACGCCCATCAGGCCGCCGAGCAGGCTGATAATCATGGATTCGATGAGAAATTGGCGGAGAATATCGCGACGGCGGGCCCCAATGGCTTTGCGAATGCCGATTTCCCGGGTGCGTTCGGTGACGGTAACCAGCATGATGTTCATAATGCCGATGCCTCCTACAAGGAGAGATATTCCGGCCACAGATCCTAAAAACATCGTAAAGGCGCCGCCGATGCGGTTGGCCATTTTCAGTACCTGTATCTGGTTGGCAATCCAGAAATCATCTTCATCGCCATAAATCAAGGCGTGGTTGATCCGCAGAATTTTCTGGCAGGCTGCCTGTACGCTGGTAAGGTTGGCGGCGTGGTCAACCTGCAGGTCGATATGGTTGAGTGCCACCAGCCGACCCATCAGATCGGTCATCGCCGTTGTATAGGGCAAGAGCACCTGATTGTCCGGATCAAACCAACCGTGGCGGCCCTTGGGTACCAGCACGCCTACCACCTTAAATCGCACGGTAGATACCGTAATGGTGCGGCCGATGGGATCCTGTGCGCCAAAAAGCCTTTCCGCAGTTTCCGGGCCAATCACCGCGACCGAGGCTATATCCTGGCAATCGTAATCGGTGAACATGGTGCCGCTTTGGACCTTAAAATCATGGATTTTGATATAAGTAGGAGCGCAGCCGATAATATTACAGGTGGTAAAATTGCCGCCCCATTTTACGGGCTGCCATGCCGTAACCACCGGCGATACCATTGTGACATGTGGAATTTTCATAATGGACTGGGCGTCGCTGATGCTCAGTGGCACCGCGGCACCATTGAGCACCGGGGCAATTTTCGGATTATGTGGAAAAATCGTGATGGTATTTTTGCCCATCCGGGAAACCCATCCAAGAATCTGCCTTTTGGCTCCATTGCCCAGGGCCAGCATGGCAATGACCGCAGCCACGCCAATAATCATACCCAGCATGGTCAAAACGGCACGCAATTTGTTGGCCAGCATGCTCCGCAGAGCAATTTTAATGGTGGTCCAGATTAACATTTTGTTGCTTCCCAAGAGGGTGTGGCCTGTTTTTCGGTTAATGGTGCCCCGGGGTCCACATGCTGGAAAGATCGCCCAAATGCAACACCACTTTTTGGCCCGCTTTCAATCCTGCAACCACCTGCCAATCCGTATCGTTACGTTGGCCAAGCGTAACGCCTTTACTAACTTCCTTGCCGTCCGGTGTTACCACGGTAACGGTATCTTCATGATGTTGAATGACCACCGCTTGCAGTGGAATGTAAAGCACGTTGGGCAACTTATCGGCGAAGATGGTGACATTGGCGGTCATGCCGGGCTTGAGCATTTCCTTCTTTTTACCCAGCACTTCAATTTTAGCCTGAAAGGTGACAATGTTACTGGTGGAGGTACTGCCGGAGGTTTGATCCTGAATCGATTCCGGAGCCATAAGGACCACACGGCCGGGAA
>JAJZKY010000137.1 GCA_021803885.1 Planctomycetota bacterium | reverse complement strand
CGGATTGCGTGCAGCCAATCGATTGATTCCAAATGTTGCATGTTTTTTCATCTCCTCAAGCATTCATTGGAAACTCCTTTTCTTCATTATTTTTTCCCATAGACAACAAGCTTGGATTATTCCTATATTCAATGTGCTAGCGTCTCTGCGCTCTCATCGACGTGGAAAACGGAACTACCCTTATAACTCCAAGCGAGGTCTTTCCGATGCACACAGCACCCTCCGCCCGATCTCTACAACTCGGCGCATGCGTTCTCACACTAAGCTTGCTTACCGCCACTGGATGTTCGAGTGGTGGCACGACCGCTACCCCGACTCCCACGAGGAACGGCGTCCTCAACCAGATGGCGACTGTCGAGACGATAGGTTCCACAGTTGATCCCAAGAACGGCGACAACAACCCATACGGTCTCGGCATTGTTCCGATAACTACCGGCAATCTGACCCAGGGCAACCTGCTGGCCTGCAACTTCAATGACTCGAGCGGCAATGCGGGCAATGGGACGACCATCGTTCAGCTTGCGCCGATGCCGAATTCCAAGCCAACGCGTTTTGCCCAGGATCCGAGCCTGCAGGGCTGCGATGCACTCGCCATCAATACAACCAACGACTACACTTGGGCAGCCGCTTACACTGCAGCGGACAACCCTATCGTCCTGCCAACCGGCGCGATTGCAAATACTCTGAAGACCTCATATACATGGATGCATCCCTGGGGGGAGGTCTTCGCCGTTCCCATGGCGACACTCACCACGGCGGTTCCCACGTTTTATGTTACCGACGCGGGTGACGGTTCGGTTGTCGCCGTTCGCATCACCAAGACCGGCTTCATGTTCCAGAAAATCGCCAAAGGCTTCCCGGTCAATCTGACCTCGGCTTATGGCATTCTTGCCCCAGCCGGGCTTACCTATGATCAGCCTTCAGATACGCTCTACGTGGTTTCAAGCGACACCAACAGCGTCGTCGCTCTGATGAATGCTTCCACGCTGATGGATGGCGGCATCATGGTCTCTGGCACGGCGTCCACCGGACTCAGTTTCAGTGGTCCGCAGGCCAGCCAGGCTAAGGTTGTGTATAGCGGCCCGCCGCTCAACGCTCCCGTCAACATGGCAGAGTTGTATAACGGTGATCTGGTGGTTGGTAACACCGCGGATAATAATCTGATTGAGATCACCCAGGCGGGTATCGTCGCCGCCACCAAGCTGGTCGACCCCGGTGCGCCGGGCGCGATCTTCGGTATCGCCACCATGGGAACCACCGTCAACACTCAGGCCATCTACTTCAACGACGACAACACGAACTCGGTCGTTCAGGTCAGTCGCTGACGGCCTCAGGCCTGTTCACACGATCCGGATGGTGGCGACGATCGTGTGAACAGGCCCGAATTCATATCTTCGGCGTCGCCTCAATCAGTTTTTTCGTGTAATCCGCCTGCGGATTCCGGCACAAGAACTCCGACTCGCCCGTTTCCACCACGCGTCCCTGCTCCAGTACCGCGATCCTCGTCGCCAGATAGCGCACCAGCGGCATTGAATGGCTGATGAATAGATAGGTCATCCGCAGTTCCTGCTGCAGGCTTCGCAGCAGATTGATGACCTGTGCCGCCACGCTGACATCCAGCGCCGAGACCGGCTCATCCAGCACCAGAATCTCCGGCTTCAACGCAAGCGCACGCGCAATGTTGATCCGCTGCTTTTGTCCGCCGCTGAACTCATGTGGATAGCGCCGAAGCGCCGACTCATCCATCCCTACCGACCGCAGCAGTTCCGCTGCAGACTGCGTCAACCGGGCACGATTCACGGAGCCTTCAACGCTGCTCCGGTGAATCAAGAGCGGCTCGGTCACCAGATCCACAACGCGCATCCGCGGGTCCAGCGCAGCGGCCGGATCCTGAAAGACCGGCTGCATTCGCCGCCGCAAGCTCTGGATCGTTGCCTGACGAACCGTCACGCCATCGATCCGTACCCTGCCTTCATCGGCCTCCACCAGCCCCAGCACGATCCGCGCTAATGTGCTTTTGCCGCTGCCGGATTCGCCCACCAGTCCCAGCGTCTCCCCGCGGTCGATGGCGAAGCTGACCCGATCCACGACCGTCGTCTCGATGCGGCGCAGCCCTGCCCACCGGAGATATCGCTTCGAGACGCGCTCGACCTCGATCAGCGCCATCCGCTCAATCCAGCCTGGGGTGCAGCTTGTGGAAGCCGGTTGCTTCCTGATATGCGCGACCAAACGCCAGCAGCTTCGCATCCTGGTACGGCGCCGCCAGCATCGTCAGGCTCACCGGTGTCCCCGGCCCACCGATGTTATCGTCATTGCCGTCATCCACCTTCGGCGGCTTCGGCGCGTCAGCTCCCCGCAGTCCGTTCGGCAGGATCAGCGCCGGATTTCCGGTGAGATTCGTAGCCACCAGTTGCTCGCCGTAGGTCGGTGTCACCACGATATCGACCTGCTCGAAGAGCTTCGCCCACTGCTGAATCGCCAGCGTTCTTGCACGGTTCGCCTGAATATATTCGACCGCTGGATAAAGCCGCGCCACACGGAAATCATTCGGCCAGTCGCCCGGCCCCTGCTCGGTCAGCAGGCTGTCTCGTCCAGTCATCGTCAGCTCGTCAAAGGCGGCCGCTGCCTCGGCCGTCAGTAGCGGAGTCATGGCACCGTAGGGCAGCTTCGGCAGTTCGACCGAAATCAATGTTACGCCCATTTTGCGCAACGCATCCAGCGCCGCCAGATCGTATCGCTGGTCATAGACGCGCCGTGCATGTCCTGCAGCATTCCTCGCATTGCGCTCTTCGCGAGCCTTTTTCTGCTCCGCCGTCTCACCCGGCTTCGCCTCTCGCGGATGGAAGGTGCCGATGGGCTGAAATTCGCTCTTGAAGTACCCGATACGCAGGCTTTTCCAGTCGAACCCGGCATCCCAGTTGAAGGCAGCGTTGCGCACCGCCAGGTCGATGCCGTCCGGACCGAAGATCGCCTGCAACGCCATCGCACAATCCTCCACACCGCGGCAGATTGGCCCCAGTTTATCCATTGTCCAGCTCAGGGCCATGGCGCCGGTACGCGGTACAAATCCGAAGGTCGGCCGCAGTCCGGTATCCCCGCAGCGGGTAGAAGGCGAGGAAATCGATCCCAGCGTCTCCGAGCCAATTGCAAAGCCGACGCATCCGGCTGCAACCGCACTTGCCGGCCCCGCCGATGAGCCGCTCGACCCCTGCGCAGGATTCCACGGATTTCTTGTCTGCCCACCAAACCAGTGATCGCCCATCGCGAGGGCACCCAGCGTCAGCTTTGCCACCAGAATCGCTCCCGCCGCATCCAGCCGCTGCACGACCGTTGCATCTTCGTCGATCACCTGTTTTTCAAAACCACCAGCGCCCCACGTTGTCGGATAGCCTTTGACTGCCAACAAGTCCTTGGCACCCCATGGGATGCCATGCAGCGGACCTCGATACAGCCCCGCTGCAATCTCAGCGTCTGCAGCCTTGGCCTGGGCGCGGGCGCGCTCTTCGGTGAGTGTGATGACGAAATGCAGCTTGGGATCGTAACGCTTCAGCCGCGCCAGATACATCTCTGTCAGCTGAATTGCCGTCACCTTGCGCGCCTTCACCAGCGCGGCCAACTTACCTACTGGAGCAAAGGCCAACTCTTCGAGGTTTTCCGGGACGGCGTTTACCGTTACGGAAGTCCATCGCGGTTCGGTGATACCCGTTTCAACCACTGCTCCGGCCGGAAGTGGATCGAAAACAAAGGCCGGCGCCACGCTGTTCGGCATCTTCAGCTTGCGAATCTCGTCATAGCCTTCGCGCAGCGATTCCACACCGTCGAGCATCATCGTCCGCTGTGCTTCCGTCAGTTTGACTCCGGCCAGTTCGGCCGCCTGGTCGATCAGCTCCGGTGTGACCCGGAGCGCCTCAGAACCAGCCTTCTCTTGCGCCTGAACCGCCAAGGTATACAACGCTCCCGGCAAGAAAGCCGAGATTACGCCGGCGCGTGTGCAGAGCGAGAGAAAACTCCTGCGATCCGCTCCCCGTTCTTTCTTTGTCATGCTCTGGCCCTTTCTGTGATCCGCTAGAGTGGGTTACTGACCAACAACAAGAGCCTCCGGATGGAGGCTCTTGTTGTTCTCTCTGAGACTGGAACTACTTCATGTTTCCGTTGGAGTCCATGACGATACCGCCCGGACCCTGATTCTTCTTCGCCTCATTGGCTTTGCGGGTTCCCATCGCCTTGTCGCGCCATTCATCCGCAGAAGCGACATCTGCCTTTCGCGCTGCTTCGTCGCCGCAGTCCAGGTCCGCCTTGCGACGATAGAGGAGGTTGATATAGGCCATCGCATCGTCATAGTTCGGGCGATTTTCAATAGCCATGTTCAGATACTTGAGACCTTCCGTCACGAGCGGAGCATTCTCCTGCTGCAATGCCAGGCACTCCTTCTTCGGGAGCTTGGCATTGCCCAAACCGTCATCGTTGATACCGGCTGGGGCCAGAATCTTCAATGCGTTTTCGTGCGCTTCCGTCCAGTCGATCACACCGACTGTGTAGGCTGCTTCAGGATCTTTGGGATCGACAGCCAGTACTTTCTCCTGCCACTCCTTCGCATCGTCCAGCTTCTTGATGTTGAAATAGAGGCTCGCAATTCCCTTCAGACTGTTAATGTCGCTCGGATCCTGCTGCAGCACCTGTTTGAAGATGTCGATAGCCTGATTCGCTGTCTTGAGGTTGTCAGGGGTGTCGAGGCCAGGAACAACGTTCTGCGAAAGTGCTGTCCCCAGGTAGTTTTTAGCCATAGGCAGGGTTGGATCGTCTTGAATTGCCACCTGGAAGTGCGCAATCGCAGCCTCGAACTTTCCGGCCTTGTATGCTTCGACGCCCTTGTTCAACTGATCGCGGGCAGCCAGACGTTTACAGCCAGGGAAGGGGACCGTCATCACAACCAGGCTTGCCGCAAGGATCGGCAGACGTACGCTTCGATTCATGTTCGTTTCCTTCTCCTTCGAGTCGTGGCCAGTGAATCCACGCCTGGCTTACCCGCGTTGTGCTTCAGGACGTGCGAGTTCCGGTCACTGCCCCGCCATAATCTTCGGTGTCATCAGGCCCACGTGGTCCACACCCGCCGCAGTCCCAATGTCGATCACTTCTGCGACTTTGGCAAAATCCACATCATCGTCGCCCTTGACGAACATGACGCGCTCAGCGCGATTTGCATAAATGGCCGTCAGACGCGACAGCAGCTCTCTCTTCGCCACGTCGTCCTGATTGATCTTATATGCGACCTGATTTCCCCCGGTATGCAGAACCGAAACGACAATCGTGCGGTCATCCGGCTGCGATTGCTGCGGATTCTTCGGCGGCTGCGGAACCAGTGCTTCCAGCCCTTTGGGCGTCACCGGAACGATCACCATGAAAATAATCAGAAGAACGAGCAGTACGTCGATCAACGGGGTAACGTTGATGTCGGAGGAGAGGCCACTAGGCCCGCTTGATCCCATTGCCATAACTTTGACTCCTTCAGAAAATTCTTTGCGTCCCGACCGTTACTCGCCAACCGTCACTCGCCGGAAGATCCCGGTCCCTGCCGTTTTTCGGTCAGGAGGCCGACGGAGTCAACACCGGCGGAACGAACATCATCGATCGCATTCTCTACATCCAGGTAGCGCGCTCGCGCATCCGCACGGACAAAGATCTGTTTTCCCGGCTTGTCTGCGAGCATATCTCGCACCTTCTGGCCAATCTCAGAACTGGCGATTCGGTCCTGTCCCAGGTAAAGAGTTCCATCCCGGGTGATAGCGACGACGATCGCATCTTCCTTGTCTGCATCCGGCATTGCGACGGGATTATCCGTCTGCGCCAGATCGACGTTCACCTTATTCTGCAGCATCGGCGTGATGACCATGAAGATGATCAGCAACACGAGCATGACGTCCACCATCGGCGTGACGTTGATATTCGAGTTGACCTTTGCGCCTTCGTTTCGAACTGCAAGTGCCATGTGTGCGCTCCAAATCTGAGTTTCGACGCCTCCGAGCCACTTCCTCGCCGGTCCGCGCCCTGCACCCTGATCTTTTTCAGGCTCTGGCAGAGCGGAATGCGCACTGCCAGAGCTTCTGTCCCAGTTTCAGAGTGAACGACCTTGAGCCGAGAGCGAACTGTGCCCAAACGCTCCCGGGGATCGATTACTTGTGGCTCTGCTTGATGAAGTAATCCACCAGCTCGCTGGAGGAGTTGTCCATCTCCACGTCAAAGGCTTCCACGCGGCCGCTGAAGTAGTTGAAGCACATCACGGCGGGGATGGCCACGAGCAGGCCGAAGGCCGTCGTAACCAGCGCTTCGGAGATGCCGCCTGCCACCGCGCCGATGCCGGAAGACTTCTGCGTGGCGATCTGCTGGAAGGCGTTCAGGATGCCCATGACCGTTCCGAGCAGGCCGACGAAGGGAGCCGTAGAACCGACCGTGGCCAGCACACTGATGCCCTTCTTCAGCTTCGCGTGAACGATGGCCTCGGCACGCTCCAGAGCGCGCTTCGCGCTCTCGATCGTCTCTTCATTGACGCTTCCACCTTGGCTCTTGAACTCCTGCAGACCAGCCTGGACAACTTCCGCCAGATGCGATTTCTTGCTGCGATCGGCGATCTTGATGGCCTCTTCGAGCTTGCGATCCTTGAGCGCGCCAGCAACTTTGGGCGCGAACTCACGCGACTGCTTGCGGGCTGCCGAGAAGTAGAGATAGCGATCGATCATAACGGCCAGCGACCAGACCGACATGATGAACAAGATCACTGCGATTCCTTTTGCGAAGTAGCCCATGTGTCCCCACAGACCCATCAGGCTGAAATCGACGTTTTCCTCCTGGAACATAGCCAGGGCGGATGTGGCGTGAGTAAGGTGTGCAAACTGAGTGAGAATCACTGAATCGTTCCTCCTGGGAATTGCTGAATACTGGGTGAAAATCTGCGGTTATTACAGGCTACAGGACAAGGCACATACGGTCCCAAGCCCGCGTACGATTGGCAACCGGAGATCCGGCAAGCCGCGAGCGAAAGAGTTCTCAGCCTCCCAGGCTGAAGACGACGTTGACTGTGGTTTCCACCTCAACCGGCTCATTGTTAAGCAAATACGGGCGATAACGCCAACGGCTGACCGCCTGGATCGCCGCCTGCTGTAGCATGGCAGGGCCGCTGATCACGCGAAGATTCTGAATTTCGCCCGTCTTGGAGATCGTAGCCTGCAACACAACTGTCCCCTGCATACGGGCCGCTTTGGCGATTGCGGGATAGATGGGCTGAATCTTCTCAATCAGCAGGCCTTGCGCGACGCCCTGAGAGATGGCAATTTTCTTCGGCGGAGCAGCTTTCACAACCGGAGCAGCAGCGCCGGCAAACAAGCCGCCGATCACGCCCCCCGGTGCTCCACCGCCCATACCTTCCATTCCCGCCACGCCAAAGCCCTGCGACGGAGGGGCTTCTTTCTCCGTCACCATTTTGATCTGCTTGGGGATCTTGGTAGGAGCCGTGAGCTGATTGTTCATCATCTGCGGCTTCACGACCACCTGATGCACCTCCGGAGGCGGTGGTGGCGGCGGTGGCGGCGGTGGCGGCGGTGCAACCAGCAGAGTTGCCATGGCCTGCTTGGGCAGAGCTTCCGGATAAATCAGCGGGATCAGGACCATGACGCCAATCACAGAGCCGCACAGGATGGTCGTAAGGATCATCCAGTACCGGCTCTTGCTCTTGATCCGATTGCTGGATTCGAATGTTGCATCTTCAAACATGGCCGACCTCGAATCGCGTTGGATTTCTTATTGTGACAGACACCGCGACACGTCAGTTTGTTCCCGGAATTTTCAGGCTTGAATCCCCGACGGTGAAACTGATGTGCTCAACCTATATCAGAAGAGCCGGTGAGCTGCAAAATATCCTTCAAAAGTGTCCCAGAAACAGTGCAGCTAAAGGGAATTTCACCGACTGCGCTTGGCAGCGGGCAGGCTGACAGCCTTGCCGCGTCTGGCGCGCCAGTCCTGATAAGCCACCAGCATCGGCGCCGCCACTGCGATCGACGAGTAGGTGCCAATCAGGATTCCTACCACCAACGCGAACGAGAAGCCACTGAGCACCTTGCCCCCGAAGATATAGAGCGCCAGCACCGTCAGAAATGTCAATCCCGAAGTGAGCACGGTCCGGCTCAACGTCTGGTTGATGCTGCGATTGACCACATCGGTCAGACCCTCGCGGCGGCTGATGCGGAGATTCTCACGAATTCGATCGAAGACCACGATCGTGTCGTTCATCGAGTAACCGACCAGCGTGAGGATTGCCGCGATCACCGTCAGACTGATCTCCTGACCGGTGAGCGCGAAGGCTCCGACAGTGATGAGCGTGTCATGGAAGACCGCGACAACTGCGGCGACGCCGTAGATCAGTTCAAAGCGGAACCAGAGATAAACCAGCATCCCGACCAGCGAGTAGAGCGTGGCAAGTCCAGCCTGCTTTTCCAGTTGTCGGCCCACGGTGGGGCCAACAGCCTGCACGCTGCTTTCGAGAATCGGGTTGTTGTAGTGCTGATGCAGAGCGTCCAGAATGCGCTTGCGGCTGCTGTCCACATTCACATCGGACTGCTCCGGCATGCTGATCAGCAGCTCATGCTTCGCCGGCACATCGTAGGCGACGATCTTCACGTCATGAATGCCAGCCGCATCCGTTGCATTGCGCACCTGGTTAGCATCCGGAACATTTGCAAAGGTCACCTGCACCTCAGTGCCGCCTTTGAAATCCACGCCCAGCGGTACGGGGCTGCCCGTGCGCGCAAAGTGCACGCCCATGGAGATCAGGCCAGAAACGCTGAAGAGGAGCGAAAAGGCAAGGAAGTACCACTTCTTGCCGAGCCAGTCGATAGTCACGCCAGTAAAAAGTTCCACGATGCTTTCCGTACCTTCCCAATCGCGGCGGCCAGGCAATCCTCAGCCGAAACCGCCGCGCATTGCAATCGCTAAATGGAGATCCGCGCTCCGGCTTTCATGTTGTTCAGGTGCGAGTCAAAGATGACGCGCGAAACGAAGACTGCGGTAAACAGATTGGCCAGCAGACCAAAGAAAAGCGTAACCGCAAAGCCTTTCACCGGCCCGGTGCCGAACATGAACAGAATGGCGGCGGAAACGATCGTGGTCACGTGCGTATCGACGATGGTGACCCAGGCATGCGCAAAGCCCTGATCGACGGCCTGTGCGGCACCTTTTCCGGCCCGCATCTCTTCCCGGATACGCTCAAAGATCAGCACGTTCGAGTCCACACCCATACCGATCGTCAGGATGACGCCTGCGATGCCGGGCAGCGTAAGCGTCGACTGGCTGAAGCCCATGAAACCCAGCAGAATAACCAGATTCAGAAACAACGCCAGGTCCGCATTGATGCCCGCGCCACGATAGTAGAGCAGCATGAAGAACATGACCGAGAGCGTGCCCGCGATGGCTGCAATCACGCCTTGACGAATGGAGTCTGCGCCGAGCGAAGCACCGACCGTGCGCTGCTCGATGGGGATGAGACTGGCCGGCAGCGCACCGGTGCGCAGCGTAAGGGAGAGCGCGTCGATCTGCTCTTTACTGAACTGGCCTTCAATCTGCCCATTATCGCGGCTGGAGGT
>JAJZKY010000136.1 GCA_021803885.1 Planctomycetota bacterium | reverse complement strand
GGCAATAGCACTGGTTTACCTGCTGCTTGTGGCGCAGTTCCGCTCTTTCGTCGAACCCGGCATCATTTTGATTGCAGTCCCGCTGGGGCTCATCGGCGTCATCGTCATACTGCTGCTCACCGGAACAGCGATCAGCACTAGGGCCGCTTTGAGGGTGTTCTTCATTGTTCTCCCTCGACAGAGTGGTTTTGGTTCGATATGTGAGGCCGCATCGTGATGTAGAGCAAAGGAACAACGAACAGCGTTAACAGCGTGGAGGCCGCCAGCCCCCCAACGACAGCGCGAGCGAGCGGCACATTGGCCTCAGCGCCTGGCGATAGGTCAAAAGCCATAGGCAGCAGGCCGGCAATCGCTGCGATGGAGGTCATCAGAATAGGCCGCAAACGGATGCTGCTCGCAGCCACGATGGCCTCTTTCACAGCCAGTCCCTCCCTTAATTTCCGATTGGTAAACTCGACCAGCAAAACGCTGTTTGATACGGCAATGCCAACCATAAAAATGGTTCCCAGGTAGGACTGGATGTTGACTGTAGTTCCGGTGAGCAGCAGTATGACGATGACGCCGATGAGCCCCAGCGGGACTGCAATCAAAATGATGCCGGGTTCGACGAAAGAGCGGAACTGCGCCACAAGCAGCAGGTAAACCAGTGCTATTGCCATCAACAGGCCGAAGCCCATTCCGCTGAACGCCTCTCGCATGTTCGCCGCTTCGCCCCTCATCACCATCCGGTAGCCGCTTGGGACCTGTATCTTGTCCAGCCGTTGCTGGATTTCCGCGGCTGTTGAGCCGATATCGCGTCCGGAGACGTTGGCATAAACATCTGTCACACGGGCTATATTCCGATGATCTACCTCGACCGGAGCTTCGCCGCGGCTGATGGTGGCTACATTACGCAGCAGCGTTGGGTTATGCTCAAAAGCACCCGTGCCCTTTGCGATCATGTCCGGATCGGTAATCGGGATGTTTTGAAGGGTGCTTAGGGATTGGATTTGGCTTTCAGGATATTGCGCGCCAAGGAAATAGTGATTGCCATTTTTCTCGTCCAACCAGAAGGCCGGCTGGAACGTCACACTCGAGTTCAGCGCGGTCAGGATGTTCTTCACTACATCGTCAGCATTTAGGCCGAGATAGGCCGCCTTCACCCGGTCGATATGTATGTCCAGTTTCGGATAGTCCAGCTTCTGCTGCACCCGAACGTCCACCGTGCCGCGCGTAGCCTCGACGGCCTTCTTCACTTCCTGGGCCAGTCCCTGTGCTGTTTCAAGACTGTTGCCAATGACCTGGACGTCGATGGGCGAAGGCAGGCCACCGTTTAGAGCGGAGGAAAGCAGCCCCCCGGTATCAAAAGCGAAGCTGACACCGGGAAATTCCTGAGGCAATATCCGGCGAAGACGCCGCACATAGGCTTCAGACGCAACGGTATGGTTCTTGTTTAGCTGAACGGCAAAAAAGGCATCCATCGGACCCGAGTTCGGCGTGTAAGCGGCCGGCCAGTCATACAGGATGCCTATATTCGTAACGATCGTATTGAGATCATGCGCCGGGATCGTTTGGCGCACTGCCTCTTCCACTCGGTAGGTGATCTTTTCGGTGTCTTCAATGCGGGTCCCGGAGGGCGCGCGCATCAGTATGGTGAACTGTCCAGCATCGACCTCGGGAAACAGCTCCTTGCCCAGCAAGGGATACAGAAACAGCGCCAGCACAAAAATGCACGCAGCGATGGTAAGGACCGGCCACCGGTAGTTCAGGGCCCACTCAAGCGTTTGCCGGTAGCGCTTCTCGATGACATTGGTTGACGCAGAAATCCGCCGCAAAACGCTGCCCCGATCGGCATGCTTACTTTCCGGCT
Organism: Planctomycetota bacterium; assembly: GCA_021803885.1. Next base: position 7,812 of record JAJZKY010000136.1, on the reverse strand, counting down.
TCAGGAAGCGGCCCGCGAAAACCGGCATCAGCATCATCGCAAGAATGTAGGATGCCGCCATGGCAAACGCAACAGCCAGTGCCAGCGGCTCGAAGAGAAACTTTCCCATGCCCCTTAAAAAGATCACCGGGAGAAACACGATCATGGTCGTTAAGGTCGAAACAATCACGGGCATCGCGACTTCTTCAGCGCCGTCTCTCGCCGCAATCAGAGGCTCCTTGTCCATCTTAAGGTGTCTGTTGATATTTTCGATGACCACGATGGCGTCATCCACCAGTCTTCCCACGGCCAACGCCAGACCGCCCAGAGTCATGCTGTTGATGGTGTTGCCAGTGACGAACAATCCAATCACCGCGGCCAGTATCGACAAGGGGATGACGAGAAATACCACGGCTGTCGATTGGATATTGCCCAGAAACAGCAGCACCATCAGCCCCGCGAGGACGCCACCGAGAATGAGCTCCTTTTCAAGAGAGCTTAGTGACTGCCGGACAAATACCGACTGGTCGGCGACGATCTTCATGTTGATTCCTGCAGGAATGCGGGACTTCAGGCGTGGTATCGCACCACGGATGCTGTCAACAACCTGGACGGTGTTCGCTCCCGGTTGTCGGTAGATCGGAATATAAACTTCGCGCCTGCCGTTCACATGGACAATATTGGTTTGTATCTCAAAGGAGTCCTGCGCATAGCCGATGTCCTTGATGAATACAGGAGCACCGTGGACGATGCGCAATGGGAAATTGTTGATCTTTTCGACACTCGGGACCATTCCGTTGGCCAAGATCAGATAATCCGTCTGACCGATCTTCGCGTCGCCCGTTGGGATGAAAACATTCCATTTACGCAGCGCGTTGGCGACATCCAATGGAGACATGTCGTACGCCGCGAGCTTGACGGGATCCACATAAACGAGGATTCTGCGGATGCGTCCTCCAAAAACCGCAGGCGCAATTACTCCTTGAATACCGCTGAGCATGTTGCGCACATTGAAGTAGGCAATGTCATACAGTTGTGTTTAATCGAGCGTGTTGCTCGAAAGTGTCAAGATCGCCAGCGGTATGTTTGCTGTCGGGTCGTATGGCATGACCATGGGAGGAATCGTTCCCGGCGGCATATAGTACAAATCGGAGTCGGCTAAAGAGGTAGCCTGCGCCAGCGCGGCATTCGGATCGATATCGCTCCGGAAATAATCGCGCACAACGCTCACTCCGGTCAGGCTCTTGGACTCCTGCCTTTCGATCCCGTTCGCTTGCGATGTCCACCGCTCAATGCGGTTGGTGATATCGCGCTCCATCGTCTCGGTCGGCATTCCCGGGTACAGCGTCAATATCTGAACCGCTGGCGTCTTGAACATCGGCAGGATGTCGAGCGGAATCCGGAGCGCTACCGTAATGCCGAATAGAAGCAGGGCGAGGATGGAGACAATGACAAGATACGGATTCCGTAGCGCAAATCGAACCATGAAAGATCACTCGCTCCTACAAACTCAAACTGAAGTTTTCCAATTGGTTACGGCGTCTGCCGCCGGATTGCTTCCGTGATTTCCTGCATCGAGGAGTCGTTCAGCGTAGCCACGACGTCATACACGAGGCCGCGATGGCACCAGAGAACCGAGCGAACACCATGCCCTGAAGTTTCGACGTTAAGCGGCATCTTTTCACGCTCGAACGCTCTCGGCTCGGCTGCTACGAAGACCGAGATGGAGGTATTGCTATTGCCGTGGTGATATTGCAGCAATGCCGCTTTCCGTCCGGAGATGTCACAGATACGGGCGGTTGTGAGTGCCGCTCCCGGAACTGTCGGCACGTGGACAGGAAAATCTACTCGGCCTCGCAGCCATTCCTCCGCCTGCTGTGGCGAATCTGCGGAGATTTGCTCCCGGCCTGGAAGGTATTGCAGATAGTCCGCGACGAAGGCCTGCGCCAGGCGTTCGGGAGAAGGAGTGCGAGTCTGGCGGTCCCACACAATGCCTGCCACGGCGCCAGCCAGCAACACAACCGCTGCCGCAGCCGTCATCCACCGCCGGAGGGCGCGCCTTTTGCCGGCGTTTGGCCTCCCAACTATTTTGAAGATACGCTCCCTTAGCGCAGCCGGAGCATGCTCGCTGTTGGCCAGCTTCTGAAGTTCAGCGCGCAAGCGTTCTTCCTCCTTTTGGAGTGCTTGGCATAGGCCGCATTCCACAAGGTGAAGACGGGCTTCCTGAGAGAGCGTTGCCTCTTCATGGTCAAGCAACCGTTGCTTTCGATATTCCTGGCAGTTCATATTTCCCTCGTCTTCCTGGTTCCGTAGACGGAGAGCATCTGGCGCAAGGCGCCTCGGGCACGGGCGAGCCGCGAAGCGACCGTGCCAATCGGACAATCCAGAATGGTTGCGATCTCGCGAAGACGGAAGTCTTCTCCATCCGAAAGCCACACGACAATGCGCAGGTGTTCCGGCAAAGATTCGAGAGCGCGACGCACATCCACTTCCGCAACCAGGGCCGGGAGCGGATCAGCACAACTCCCGGATTCCGTCATCTCAGGATCGCCCGCTTCCTCTTCCCTCCATCGCTTGCTACGGCGCTGGTTGCTGATGAACGCGTGATAGAGCGTTTGAAACAGCCACGCCCGCCAATTCTGCACGGTCGTGTCCCGTCGCTCCCATGCTCGCACTGCAGCCTCTTGGGTCAAATCCTGTGCCTGGTCCACGCTCCCCGACAATCGGAGGGCAAACCGATAGAGACCATTCAGGTTGGCCTCAAGAGCATCATCGAGAGACGTTTCCTCCGAAGGGTAATTTTTATCGATCGGGATGACCTCACTTTTTACCATTGGCAATGGTAGGACGCCTGGGACACAAAAAATTATCCATAAATCGACAAAATCGTAAGCAAGCTATCTGGGCGGTCTCGGAATGGCCATGGCACGCAGCAGACCCGGCCTGACATTGCACCAGAGAAGAGTAGGAGAGTTACGGCTAAGGCCCATTGATCTCAAATAAAGCTGTGCTTCCGGTATACAGTTTGACGGTATGATGCCGCGACTCAAGTCTGAAACTTCCCCCTCTCCTGCCGTTCTCTGCCATGTAAGTTGAGTCAAACCCATAGAGACCACATGCGCTCGGAGAGAAGTTGGCCACTGATTGCTCTCGAATTGTGCCGTCGCAACGGAAGCTCGCGTATTCATCCACGTATTCGTTCGAGATCGATCGCGCGAACACACCATGTTTGCGGATGTACCCGACCACATCACCGTCTGGAGTCAGTAGATCTTTGCCAATTGGAGAGAACTGATCTCCGCCGATTTGAACTATCGTTCCCAGGTGGTCGCTCTCGTCGATACCGTGGGGCGTGCGTGCGTCATCGGAGTCGATGGTGCTTGCCAACGCGCGCACAGACACATTCAGAGGCATCTCCGAACCCTTCATCACGATCTTGTCAAAATGGATGGAGAGGTAAGAGGGCTGTTGCACGGCTTACGGAGTCGGATCAAATGTGAACCGTCGCGATTCGACCACATGACCTACCACCGAAGCCCCTTTGGGAAGGACCTGACCCTCAGGCAAGCGGACGATCTGTATTGTCTTGGCAACGACGGCATCTCCCGGTTTTGCTTTTCCGGCATCAGTCGTGTGTGTGAATCGCAGTGGAATTGCTGTAGAGGTGGGCAGGACTGTCGCGTGGCACAACTTGTCGCTTATTCCAATACTAAGGACACCCGCGATCAAGGCGATCTCTTTCGCGTAAAGTAACTGAATTTAGACGCATCATTCTGGGGTTTCTTCCGCTTGAACTCGCTTTCATCTGGCAACGCCACTGAACTGACGGCGAACTGTAGAGTTGCCATCCGTTTGCGTCTGTATGACGCCTGGATCTTTGATATTTATCTGGTGCAGTATGGGAATCTGATTGGAAGGTAAAGGAGATTAACGATACCAATGATCATGCATGCGTAGGAGGACGTCCGAGGCAGAGTGCGACTGGGCACGCAATCTGCGGAGAAGTTGAAATAATGAGGGAGGCCAAGCCTTAAAAGGTCGTCGCAGAGGGGGTGGAGGAGAAACCGAGACTCAATACATTGATGCCGGAGTGCGTGCGCCTAGTCAGTTACCAGGGGCGTTTGAATTGTCTTGTGCCACAAGGCGGCAGTGAGGATTTCAAAGTAAGCCAATGAAAGCACCGCATTCGTTTTCCCATGACCCGTCAAATCTAACCACAATTCACCTGGGGGCTGCCTCATCGAGCTACCGCTGTGCCGGAATACATATCTTCGCCGCAATGAAAGGCGTATCGGCCCGGGTGTCGCGCGTAAAGTGTCACGGTCCCTGTTTGTCCAACGGGCACGGTGATCCCGGCCGCTCGTCCATTCGGGCCCAGGCCTTCGAACACCGTTCGCAACAGGCAGCCGCCGATGTGATCCGTTATTGCTACGCGAATGGCTTTCCGTGCAGGGATGACGAGGGTGCGCGGCTGGTAGGGATATCCTGTTACATCGGCTCCTTCGGTCAAGCGGTATAGTCGCCCGGGCCCGGTAGATGCCGTGGATGTCTCCGCAGGCTGACCGAGATAAGCCCCGAAGTTTTGGCCGAAATAGTAAAACAGAAATGCGCTGGTGCCGATGAACAATATGGCCGTGACACGCATCAGCCAGGGCCCCGAACGTCGCAAGGCAGCAAAGACACGATGACCAAGTGCCACCATCACTACCACCAGAAATGCCATCGCGAAGCCGTATACGAGGACAGAAGCCGCGGCAAGCAGATAATTCCCGGCGACTAAAGGTACCAGCAGGATGCCGAGAAAGATAGGTAGCGAGCAGGTGTGCGATGCTGCACCGTAGGCAAAGCCAAACGAAATGAGCGCGCGCTTCCGAGCCGGGTTCTTGACCAGCGTTCCGGTCTCATGAAGCTCGTAAAGCCGATTTATCGGGTTCCAGCGTTCCACGAATGCCAGCACACCGCCGCGTCCCAGCAATATCAGGATGCCGAGCAGCAGGAAGGCCAGAGCGACGACGGGAATGAAATAGATCAGGAAATTGTAGGCAACACTGCCAACCGCACCGATGATGGCCCCAGCAGCCGAATAGAAAGCGACCATACCCAGCGCCACCAGTCCGGCAGCGACGAGCACGGGGCGTGAGACCATGCGGGTATTCTTGCTGGGCGGTGTCCCGCAGGTGAGATAAGCCAGAAACGCCGGGGTAATGGCAATGCTGCAGGGCGAAAAGAACGACGCAGCTCCCCCGATCACTGCCAGCGCCAGAATCAGCAGCGGCGGCAACGTCTGTCCCCGTTGGAGGATAGAGCCCGCATGCAGATACAAAAAATAGCCTGCAGTGCCCATGAGCAGAAGTGTTATGCCGGCGACAGTCGGAATGATCCAGCTTGTAACCGAGGAATTTGTACCGTTTGTTTGACGCATCGATTAAGCCCTTTGGATTGCAGAACCTTGACTCACTGCGACATTCGATAGCTGGACGAAACGTTGAGTGGGATATCGACTGCACGCTCCACCCTCTTTTTAGGGAGCAACCGTCCGGCAAAAGAGTTCGTGAGGACGGTGGTAACGCTGGCAACCATGGCGACCATGGCCCACACCGGATGCAGCAGTCCGGTAACAGCCAGGGGGACGCCAATGCCGTTGAAGGTGAAGGCGAGCGAGAGGTTTTGCACTGTCTTCTTGTAAGAAGTTCGACCAATATAGAAGGCATCGGCAACCGCTCCCAGACGGTGCCCCACCAGCACGACATCGGCGGACTCAATCGCAATGTCCGTTCCTGCGCCGATCGCGATGCCAACGTCAGACTGCATCAGGGCCGGTGCGTCGTTGATCCCATCCCCGACCATGGCTACTCGAAAGCCTTGGTCCTGTAGTTCCCGAATCACGGCGGCCTTGTTCTGCGGCAGAACTTCCGCACGATAATTCGTAATTCCAACCTGCCTGGCTACGAACTCTGCAGTCCGGGCGTTGTCACCTGTCACCATCATGGGTTCGAGTCCGGCAGCACGCATGCGCTGAATGGCTTCCTTCGCATCCGGCTTGATCTGGTCTGCGATGCCGATCAGGCCGGCAAGTCGGCCGTCTATCGCAAACGCGACGACAGTATCGCCTTTCGCGCTCATTGCTTCCATCTGCGCAACGGCGGAGGCGGCATCGGCCCGTTCCGTTTTAAGGAACTGTGGCTTGCCAATGAGCACGCGGTGGCCCTCGACCGTTGCCGTAACGCCCATGCCGGGAGTCGCCTCAAAGTCCGTTGCGTTCGGAATCGGCAACTGTTGAGCCTCCGCAGACATCATGATTGCCCGGGCGAGCGGATGCTCTGAGGACTTCTCCGCCGCTGCCGCCAATCGCAGTATTTCCTGACGACTGAAACCCGGCATGGGTTGAATTTCGGTGACGGATGGTTCACCCCTGGTGATCGTGCCCGTCTTATCGAGGACGACTTTGCGGACATCCTTGAGGACCTGAAACGCTTCCGCTGAGCGCATGAGGATCCCGTGCTCAGCAGCCATGCCGCCGCCACGGATCATAGCCAGAGGGCTGGCCATGCCCAGGGCGCACGGATAGCCCATCACCAGAACTGCGAGCACGGCAAAAATCGCGCGCGTCCAGTCCGGAGAGCCGATCACCAACCATGCACCCAGGGTCCAGATGATAAAAGCAAGAGAGGCAGCCCCCAAAACAGCAGGCACATAGATGGCAAGCACACGGTCCACCAGCGCCAGAATCCCGGGCTTAAGCGCGCGGGCTTCTTCGACGCTTCGAGCCACCTGGTTCAAAAAACTCTCTTCGCCAACCTTCGTTACTCGGACCAGCAACGTTCCGGTCTGGTTCATCGATCCGCCGATGACCTCGTCGCCGGCCTTTTTGGTCTGGGGCATCGACTCTCCTGTCACCAGGCTCTCGTTAACCCCGGAACGGCCTTCGATGACTTCTCCATCCACCGGTATCGATTCTCCCGGACGCACACGCACCGTATCGCCGGGCCGAATCTGTTCAAGAGGCATCTCTTCTTCCGTTCCTTCGCGCACAATCCGCGCTGTAGGCGGGACGAGAGAAAGCAGCTTCCGGACGGCCTGGGAACTGCGTGTTCTCACCCGTAAAGACACATAACCCGACAGCAGATGGTATGTAGTGATGAATACCGATACCGCGAAGAAGTCCGCGATCGGAAACGATGAGTAGAAGTAGCCGAGCACGCCGCCAATCAGACCGGCAAATGCCCCGAATTCCAGAAGCACATGCTGATTCAGGATGCCGCGGCGCAAGCTGGCCCACGCCATCTGGAAAATGTGCCACCCCGGACCGAACATCGTCGCCAATGCCAGAAACGGCAGGAGGATCGGCAGCGGTTTGGGCGGCGGGTTCGATACCACGCCCGCCCACATCAGACTCATCATGGTTACGGCGATGACGGCAAACCCGGCGGCGATGAGGAAGTTGCGCCGTTCTCCCCGCATCACCTCCTGCTCTTCCTCGAACGTGAGGACTTTCTTCGGATCGCGAACCGTATAGCCGAGATCGATGATGAGTTTCTTCAGTTGCCGAGGTGATGCTTTGGCGGGCTCATATTCGATCAGCGCTTCCTCATGCGCAAGGTTCACACTCGCCCGCCGCACTCCATCTGTCTGCTCCAGCGCTTTGGTCAGGCTGCCCACACAGAAGGAGCAGGACATTCCGCCGACTTTCAACTGCAGCTTCTCGGCGCCGCTTCCTCCACCCAAAATCAGCGGCGCCACCGGCGTACCTTCGATCGACTGAAGCGGACTCATGCTTAGCTCCTTGTTGTTACGTCGTAGCCGATTTCACGCAGCTTAGCCTGCACCTGTTCC
>JAJZKY010000135.1 GCA_021803885.1 Planctomycetota bacterium | reverse complement strand
CGCTGATGACATGAATGGCCTGGCGCGACCAACTGTCGAGCGTTTTCACCTGGTCCTGGTTCTGCACCGCCAGAATCCGCAGCGGCGCCAGATCGACCTGCCGCTGGAATACCGTCCGGTTTTGCGGCGCCATCGCCCGGGTCGGCGCCAACCGTGCCAGGCTGGGCGGTGGATTCGCCGCCGGCGAACCCGGACCGATCGCCGGATGCCCCGGCGGCAGCGCGCGGGGGCGAGCCTGTTGAACCATGACCGCGGCGGCGAACGCCGGCGGCGTCCCCACCACAACCGCCGCCAGCAGCAGCAAAGGAAGAAACCCCGGAAAACGGGCCGGAAAGCACAAATGTTTTCTCATAAAGAACCTCTCGGCTGAATATCTTATGTTAACCCACCGAGCGCACCAGTGAGATTTCAGACGCTGGCGCCGTCACCAGAACGTCTTTTGGCATATTCGGCGAGTTGCTTCTTTTTGATGTTCAACAAAATCGGTTTGATGTAAAACGCATAACCGATTCCCAGGATAATCATCACCACTCCCGTGAGCATGGCGTAAAAGCCATGCGTGTTGCCTACGCCCAGCACGCTGAACGGCTGGCCGTTCCTTTTATGCCCGAACCGCGCCTGGAAAAATGAAAGGCCCGCGATTTTTGCCGGATGGTTCAGATGAATCACCCGCACCCGCGCGACGCCTGTTTTTAGATTGGTCATGCGCACTTTGCTGATAAAGTCGCGCGGGAAATTGTGGCCGCCCGGATAAAACAATTCCTTGCAATCCAATAAGGTCACCGCCACCGGCAGCGGAAGCCGAAGCTGCGAAAAGGCGAACCGCACGCGGCCCACGTCCGGAATTTTCACCGAAGTCGGCGGCAACTGGCCCTCCAGACCGAACTGCTCGTAGGGCAGATACACCTCTCGTGAAAGTCCGCGGCCGTCGGATACCGCCAGTTGCAGAACACACTTGCCCATGGTGTCTTCCACCTTGGGCCGGCGCTGGTCGGCGGGAATTGTATACGGCCGCAACACCACCGTGCCGGTTTGCACCACGGAAAATCCGATGTGCATACCATCAATGGAAACGGGAACCGCCCGGCCCACGGTGAGCGGATTGACGCTTACCGCGCCGCCGGCGGCCCGCTGCACCAGGCTCAAGGCGCCGGAGCGATGTTCCACCACCCAGAACTGATTGTGCCGCGCATCTTCATACACGATGCGAATGTGATGATCGACAAGGTTCGGAACCAGTTGCCGATGTCCGTGGGGGAAAATGAAATCAACGCTCTGGCTGGGGTAGCGGAACAGCGCCACCCTTTGGAAATGAAAAATTTTCCCGTTTAGGCGGCGCTCCACGTTCACCATGTACCCCTGGCTGCTGGCGCCGTGATAGGCCCGCGCCATCAGTGGTATATCAATCCACCGCCGCGGCGTGAGGGTGTAAGGCGTGCCGCGGACAAGCAGGGGCTTGTTCTTGTGTATGACATATACCCGGCGAACATGATCCGCCGGAACGCTCACAATCAGCGCGTCGCGGCCGGTAAACGATGTGGTAATGTCGCGCCAGCGTCGTTGCGAGGGGTGATACAGATATTCTATCCCGAAAGGGGACGAATGATTGTCCAGCACCCGATCGGCCGGACTTTTCGCCACGAGCCACCGCCCACCGCTGGTCCCATCGGCGTTTAGATTCACTTCCACTGCCGGCTGCCTGGGCTTAACCCCCGGACGGCGTGGGACCGGAAAGGCCGCCATCTCGGCATAAGGATAATAACCCACGATGCGCACACGAAGATCGGAGAACTTGGGATTGAGTTTTTCCAATGTCTTGGCCGGCACGGAAATATTCAGCGGATGGGAATCCGCCGGGGTGCGGCGAACAAATATGGGAAGCGAGGGGAGGGGCAGCATCGCCGATTGATCTCCCGCGGCGCCGATATACAAAGCTCGTTCGGAGGAATCATAATAATGCCGCACCGTATGATGTATGAAAAGGCGGACCATGCCTTCGTGCTTTAAGCCGAAATAGAAAAAGCATCCCGTCACCAGGGTGATGATCCCCGTGTGCACCGTCCACACGCCCAGTTTGTAAAGCGTCAGGGGAATTCTCCGCAGGGTTACCACCGCCAGTGTAACGCACAGCAGAAGCATCAGGATGATCATGGGCGGAGCGGAGAAGAACTCCATCGTGGAAACGTCAAAGTACGCCCGCAGCGCCGGCAGTCCCGAACCGAGGGCCATGTACCCGCCGGTTAAAAACAGCCATAACAACCCCAACTTGACCGAGCTGAAAAATCGTACGATCCAGCCGACGGGATCCCTTCGCGCCGCCAGCCGGTCCAGCATACGCCCCACTGCCGCCGGGTAGCGACCGATCAAGGAGACCAACCGTTCCGCCGGCCATAAAGGAAGACCGGTGGGAGGCGAAGCGGTGGAAACGGAACTTGTAGATTGCTGGTTCCGCGGATCGAGAGCCTGGGCGTTCGATGGTTCCGACAAGTTGTTCGCATGGGTCATGTCTGATTCATCCGCCTCGGTTTCGATCCCGGTCGAACCGGTCAAAAGTTAAATTGTAGCAGCAGTCGCCCCTGAACATCACATTCACCTCGGGGGGATAAAAAGGCCGGATATCGCAGGTGATTGCCTGTTGGGCACATTAAGCCGGTCCGCTCGCGACCCGGCCGCGGCTCATCGCTTGCGGCATAGCCGCGTAATAAGATGCCTCATGGCCAAGCACATTCAGGCCAGAGGAATCCACCGTATTGTGAAATTTATCACAAATCTGCCCTATGTTACCACTTCATGGTACGAAATACACCTCTCATGGTTCGTAAATTCCGCCCCGCGGCACCTTTGTATCGGTGGCTCATTTCTCAGGTGCGCGCGGTATATTATCTACGCGGATCTAACCACCCGCCTGCGGAATCGCGGCGCGGCTCCCGGCTATCGCGCCACCAAGGTTCCGATAGATTTCCAGTACGGCCTGCGATTGGTTGAGCGTATAAAAATGAATTCCGCGAACGGCGTTCTGCAGAAGGTCCCGGCACTGCTCGGTGGCCCATAGAACGCCGACCTGGCGGACGGCCTCGGCATCGTCACCGCACCGCTCTACGGCGCGGAGCAGCTTGGCCGGGTAACGGGCGCCCAAGGCCAGCTCGGCCATGCGTTTCATACCGCTCCGGGAAGTCACCGGCATGATTCCGGCGACGATCGGCACGCGGATGCCCGCCAGCTCGCAGCGCTCGCGAAAGTCGTGGAAATCGTGGTTGTCGAAAAACAACTGCGTGCAGATATAGTCCACGCCGGCATCCACCTTGGCCTTGAGATAATCCATCTCCAACAAGCGGTTAGGCGTGGCGGGGTGGCCTTCGGGGAATCCGGCCGCGCCGATGCCGAAGCCGCGCCGATCGGGGTGCCCGCCGCCTTCGTTGAACGCGCGGATAAATTTGACCAGGTCGATGGCGTGCTGAAAATCATCCCGGCTGCGGTCGTAGCCGGCGATATTGCGCGGCGGATCGCCGCCCAAGGCCAAGATGTTGCTGACATTCGCCTGGGCGTAGTGGGTCAGAATATTCTGGATGTCCGCGCGGCAATGGCCCACGCAGGTCAGGTGGGGAACAGGGTCCAGAGTCGTCTGACTCTTTATGCGCAGCACCAGGGCCTGGGTGAGCTGACGGGTCGAGCCGCCGGCGCCGTACGTCACCGACACAAACGACGGTTGGAGCGTTGCGAGCCGGGCGATATGGGTAAAAAGCTCTTCGAGAGCCTCCGCGGTGCGGGGCGGGAAAAACTCGAAAGAGAAAGTAGCGCCGTCGCGGGCGAAAATGTCGGTGACGCGCATAACTTTGACCCTTTCCTAACCGCCGCCGGGTATGCCGCGCACCCTCGGGAAGGTATATGAAGCCGGGAAATTCGTTTATTTGCCGCCAACCGGCGCCGGAGCAATGGCGACACGGTCAAACTCCAGCAGTGTCCCCCGGTCGCGTTCAAATTTCACCATGTCGATATTGTAACCGGTCCGCGCTCGCGCTTCAGCGATTTCGGCCTGGGCCAGGTCCTGCTGGGCGTTGAGTTCCAGTTGCAGGAATGTCGGATCCAGCGCCTGGCCGGAGAGTTCCTGTACTTCCAGCCCCCGCAATACGGCGGCGGCGGACTGGCGGCGGCGCCGGGCCAGGCGTATCTGCCGCCAGTCGGCGGTAAGATTCACCAGGTCGCTGGCGATATCGCGGGCGATATTCTGGGCATCCTTGAGCATCTGTGTTAAAGCCTGGCGGCGCTGCAGGCGGCGGCGATAGAGATTGGCCCGGGCGGCGCGGTTTCCGATGGGAATTTCCAGATCAACTCCGACCGTAAAGCCGATATGCGGATCGGACATCGTGCGCTGGAAGCCGCCGGGGAAACTTCCATTGGGCGCCAGTCCGCTCGAATCGGTGGCCGCGATCAAATCGGCCTTCGGCAAGAGCGCATTTTCCGCGACGCCGCGGCGGATGCCGGCCTTCTCCACCACCAGGCGATCCCGCCGCATGATCCCGCGTTGCCGCAGCGCGGTGGCGATTTCCTGATCCAGATCGAAGGCGAAGGGTACGGCCATGGGCCGGCTCAGGGGCCTGATGTTCGGGCCGGGGCCGACGGGAATCGCCGGATCGTTCAAAAGGGCTTTGAGGGTCTGGGATAAATCGCCGACCTGTCTCCGGGCGGAGGCGCGATTGAATTTCGCCAGATCCACGGCGGCGCGGGCCTGATTCACCTGCACCGAGTCCACATCCATTTTCAGGCGGTTTTTGAGGCGCCGCAACGTTTTTTCCGCCTGCCGCACCAATTGCCGCTCAAAACGCCGATCGGCGGCGGCCAGGGTGAGCTGCAGGTACACGCGTTCCACACGTGAAACTATTTTGATAACTTCCGCACGGAATGCGGACCGCGCGATCCGCTCGTTGCGCCGCGCGATATATATCCCGGCCTTGTTCACCCGCGGACCAAATCCCCGCAATAAAGGTTGCTTGAGTTCCAGGCCCAGATCGGCGGTGTGCGAAGGGTTGATGTCCGGCGGCAGGCTCGCCGAGGTGTGAAAATCCTGATAATTATCCGAACCGGTCAGCGACACGGTGCCGCCGGTGGGGAGAAGTGTTTTCACTCCAACCTGCGAATTAACCTGATCCTCATTGTTGATGCCGATGGGGGAAGGCGCTCCCAGGGTTTGCGGATACGGCGTGGGTTGATCCAGGTGCTGGTATTGGATGCCGCCGACGAAAGCGGGATCAAATGCCGCCTCGGCGGCGATAACCCGGGCCTCGGAAATCGCCGGAATGTAGGCTTGTATTTTGATGGAAAGATTGTGCCGCATGGCGTCGGCAATCGCCTGCCGCAGGGTCATGCGTACGAGCGAGCGGCTGGCCGCCGGGGCGGTGGCGCCGCGTCCCGGTTGCGTACCGGCCGGCACGACCCCATTCACATTCGGCGCTGCGCCGCGCGGAGTTGACTTATTCCCGGTGGAGGGAACCATCTCCCGCACGCCCTGATCCACCGGCATCATGGCCGGATGGGTCAGCAACTGACCGTCCGACAGGTCGTGCAGGAGAACACTGTCGGCAAAGCCCGCCCCAGACGGTTCACCGCCGCCCGAGCCGAAAGGCAAGGTGCAGGCGGGAATGGCGCCGCAAAGCGCCAGGGCGATGATCAACACCAGCCTGCGGCGTTTGACCGAAGACCGGGCCGGGCCGGCGCGGGAAGACGTATCCGGGCGCGGCGGGCGGCGGCCGGGGGATTGTTGTTGTCGATCCAAGATCGTCATGGCGTGGAAAATCTCACGTAAGTGTTCACGAGGAATCAACCGCCAAGGCGCCAAGACCGCCAAGAGAAGCGGACAGGACGATTCTCTTAATACCATCTTTAAGCAGCGGTACATGGAAGTTTATCAATAACCCGAGAGGCAAATTCATGGCTTGGAGATACGACATCACCTGCGCCGTATGAATCGGGACCAGTGCCTCGACGGCTTTCAACTCCATCACCAAACACCCATTCACCAAAAAGTCCAGTCGGCCTTCGCCGACCGCATACCCCTTATAATCCACCGCTAATTCCTTCTGCTGTTCAAAGGGAATATTACGTAGTCGAAGCTCCACCGCCAGCGCCTCCTCATAGACGCTTTCCAGATAACCCGGTCCCAAGACCCGATGCACCTCGATCGCCGCACCAATGACCTCATGTGCCAGCTTATCAATCTTGGCGCCGGGTTCTTGTCTCATGCGGGTCGATCCTTGGCGTTCTTGGCGGTTCATCTTATAAATATACCTGTTCACAGACAAAAAGTATCAAAAGCAAGGAGGCGGCCGGGGGATTGTTGTTGTCGATCAAAGATCGTCATAGCGTGGAAATCTCACGTAAGTGTTCACGAGGAACCAACCGCCAAGACGCCAAGAACGCCAAGAGAAGCGGACAGGACGATTCTCTTAATACCATCTTGTCTCATGCGGGTCGATCCTTGGCGTTCTTGGCGGTTCATCTTATAAATATACCTGTGCACGGGCAAAAAGTATCAAAAGCAAGGGGGCGTACAGAGGATTGTTGTTGTCGATCCAAGATTGTCATGGCGTGGACCATCTCACAACCAGAGTTTCATGCGGATCCAGTTAATCAGGCCGCGGGTCCACATCCAGATATAGCGGCGTCGCCCGGCGTCAATGCGAGCGGTGCCCTGCATTCCGGGGCGGAACCAGGCCGGCGGATGCGCCAGCACCGCCCGGACGCGGAAGATATTCTGTTTATGTTTGACCATCGCCAGCGGATCAATGTGTGTGACCGTCAGGGAGATTTTATCCGCCGGATACGACGCCGTGGCCAGGCTGCCCTTTTGGCCGGCTTTCACATATAGAATATCTTCATCGTGGACATTGATTCGCGCCAGCAGCGGCCGGATAGGCGCAACCCGGAACAGCACATCGCCGAGGTGGACCGGCGCTCCGATGCGGCGTAACAGATTACCCGTGAGCACCACGCCGGAAATCGGCGATTTAATGGCCGCGTGGGCGATCTGGCGGCGCAAAAGCCTGATCTTTGCCGCCGCGCCGTTCATGGAATCATCCGCAATCTGCATATCGGCGATTTTTCCCCGGGCCTGCGCCACCTGGGCCTGTTTGGCGTAGGCGGCGAACTGCGCTTGCGCCGCGGCCAATTGGTCGCGCAGTTTGGCGGTATGCAGTCCGGCCAGCACCGTCCTGTGGGCGATGATGCGATCTCCCGGGCGCACCAGTACCGCTTTGATGTAGCCGTCAAATGGCGCGACAATTTGCGCCTGTCGCACGGGTTCCAGCGTGAACGGCGCGATAATGTGGAACGTGCCTCTGGCGAAAAACGCCCACGCCAGAAAAACAGCGCCGGCGATGGCGGCGGCCTTGATCCAGGTATGGGTGGGGCCGAGCAGTTTGGCCAGAATGCCGCGCCAGTTACGCGCCCAGCGCGCCCCGAACCAGCGATCATGTTCATACAGGTCCATCAGACGGGGCGTCAGCAAGTCCGCGGCGGTTCGCAACGGCGCCAATTCCGCGGCGGTCACGTTGCGGCCCGGTTCAAATTCCAGCATCAGCACGCCCACGCATCCATCGCGCCGCAGCGGCAAGGCGTAGAGAGTTCCCGTGCCGTATGTGGAAACCATTTTTGCCGCGCAGCGGGTGATGACGTTGCCCGCGGCCGGAGCGGGGAAAAGTATATCCGCATCCTGATCGAGGCACTCCTCCATCGCCTCTTCCATGTCGCGCACCAGTTGCATTTTCCGTAGAATGCGTTCGGTCTGGCTCATGGCCATGACATAAACGGCCCGCCCGCGGAGAATTCCAAGGGACACGCGCCGCGCTTTGCAGCGAACCGCCAGGAGATTGCAAATCGCCATCGCCAGCGCGATAAACCGGGTCAGGCCGGCGGTTTCAATAGCCAGTTCCATGGCGAGGCTTAACTGCGCCAATTGGGCATTCGCCTCGTCCAGCCGGGCGCGCACATCCGTCCACTGCTGTTGGGGTATCAGCACCTGAACGGAGCTGACGGGGCTGGGGACTTCCACGCTCATCGTTGCGTTCTCTCCCCCGCTTGCGCCGGCAATTTTTCCGCGACGGTAGACCCCGATCCGTGTTTGTTGGTCATTGAGGCCGCCGCCTGCCTGAATGTAACCCGCACCTGCTGGCCGGCGGGGACATGATTTTTATTGTTCAATCGGATCTCCACCATCAGCGTGTTGCTGGCGGAATCCGCAACCTGGGCGATCCAGATAACCCGGCCCCGGGAGGCCTCGCCGGCGGCGGGCGCCACCAGCGCCCGTTGGCCGATGCGTAAGCCCATTGCCGTGGGCAGGGGCGCCGGAACGAAAATTCTTAACCGGTCCACTTGTACAAGTTGCAGGACCTTGGCGAACGCATTAACAGATTTACCGGCATCTATAAATCGATCTTCAATTACTCCATGAAATGGCGCCCGCATGCGCCGCCGCTGCACCGCCAGCTTGGCGGCCCGCCAGGCGAGTTGATCATGCTGATGTTTGAGTTCCGCCAGTTGGAGGCTCAATTTGTCAATCGTTACTTTCAATTTCGCCCGCTGAACCTCAAACACCGTGGCCGCGTTCCGGCTGGCGGCCCATTGGGTTCTTTTCAGCGCCACCTGATCCTGGGCCAGTTCCGCCCGCGCCGCCTGGATCCGCAGCGTGCTCTCGGCGGTGAGTTTGGCGAGTTGTGCCGCTATTTTCTGCTGCGGGTCATTTTCCTCCGCCAGCAACTGCCCCGCTTTGACCACCTGCCCGCGATGCGCCAGAATCCGCGCCACCCGCCCCGGCCGGCTGAAGGAAAGATTGACATCCCTCCACGGCTTGGCGACCGCGGGATAGGACGCGGTTGTGTTCGCCCGCGCCATACCGCCGGAAGCGCAAAACGCCCCCAGGACGCCGCCGACCACAATTGCGGCGCAGCCGTCCCCGGCTGTGAAAGGAGCGCAAAGCATTGCGAGGATTCCACCAGTCACAATCTTGCGTATGAACATGTCGGAATCCACCTTGGAATAAATGGCACGCCCCGGTCTTGCCCAACTCCGCCTTCTCGACTTATTCCCGCACTCTCACCAGATGCGCTCCACGTGGTATTGTTCGAGCCGTGGATCCGCGCTAACGATGGCAATCTGTTCCGCCAACGCCTGGGCAGCCAGTAAGCGGTCGAAGGGATCCAGCAACATCTTCACGCGATATACGCCCCGAAGTCCCGCAGATGCTCATCATCCTCCTGCACAACCACCAGCATCCCTTTGCAATTTCCGGCCCGCCGCGGGCGATGGCCGATGCTGGGCCGCAAACGGGCCACGGGCGCGTTGTTTTCAGTGAGAACGATTTCCTCATCCCGGCCCAGCGAGTGAATGATCGCGGATAACCTTGCGGCAGCCTGTTCAACTGTAATCACTTGTGTCATCAACGGCACTCCTTCTTCTTTCCTGGCGGTACGACGCCGATGCGTTCCCATCGCCCACCGCCCCCTGCATTCATTCATAAATGATAACAACTCCACCACGGATTTGCGACGCGTATGGGTACCGCCCCACAAAATCGCCATCCCTGAACACCAGCCGCATCAGTTTTAGACCCTTTTTTTCCTTGGCGGGTGAGGACACCTGTCTGCCGGTAGGCAAGGCCCGCGCTCTCGGGTTTCTTTCGATCCTGGCCATACGATAGAA
>JAJZKY010000134.1 GCA_021803885.1 Planctomycetota bacterium | reverse complement strand
GTTTGGCCCAGATTGCAGGACCAGACCTGCTGCCCGAACTGCAAAACAATTCTTTTCAACCGAATCGGAAGCAGCAATTCTGGGCCACCGCCAATCGGCTGAAGCTGGTAGTGGTTCTGGACCATGCGCTTGAAGGTCGCGCGAACATGATCTGCGGCGCGAACAAGCTGGACTACCACTTCCGTAACGTGACCGCGGGCCGCGATTTCACCTGGACCGTCGCAGCCAGCATCCGCAATGTCAGCGAAGGCGAAGGCTGTCCGCAGTGCAATGCGCCGCTGCGCGTGGCGAAGGCGGTCGAGGTCGGCCACATTTTCAAGCTGGGCTACAGGTATTCCGAAAGCATGGGCGCGCGCGTGCTCGACCCGAACGGCAAGGAAGTTACGCCCATCATGGGCTGCTACGGCATTGGCATCGAGCGCATCCTAACTGCATGTGTAGAACAAAATTTCGACGACAACGGCTTCTTTCTGCCGCCTTCCATCGCGCCGTATGACGTCGTCGTGACCGTCACCAATGTGGCCGACGCAACCCTAATGGCAGCCGGAGAAAAGATCGCTGCCGAGTTGGAAGCCAGCGGTCTGGACGTTCTGCTGGATGACCGCGAGGAGCGTGCCGGCGTCAAATTCAAAGATGCCGATTTGATCGGGATTCCCTTCCGAGTCAATGTAGGCAAAAAAGTTACCGAAGGCGCGGTGGAACTGGTGACGAGGGCCAGCCGCGGCAGCGAGGACGTGTCCCTGTCGGCAGTAGCAAAGCTGGTACAGGAGCGGGTACATGCCGCTATGTTCGCCCCGCAGGCTTAGGTCGATTTAGCCTGTAGTAAACGCAGTAAAGAGGATCGGTTCAAGAGGATTCATGGCAGCAGACGACAGAGGCACGCGCACCCCTCCCCGAAGCAATATCCTCCGCACTTCTGGTGGTGGCCGTTCTGGAGGCAGTAGAAGTGGAAGCCGCAGCCGTCCACGCAGTCGATCTGGCGGTGGCAGGCGCGGCAGATGGGACTTCGACTGGAAGATCAAGCTGGCGCTGGTCTTCGCCGCTTTTGTTGTAGGGGTCTTCATCGTCGCAGGCATTGTCTTCGCTTACTATTCCCATGCATATGAGAAAGTGGTGGATCAGCGTCTTCGCCAGCCGTTGTTTGCGGATACAGCAAAAATTTATGCTTCGGCGCGCGAGGTCCGCCCACAACAAAAGTACAGTGTGCAGCAGATCGCGAACGATCTTCTTCAGGCGGGGTACAGCGTGGTCGGCGCGCCGCATCCGTCGCAACTGGGAACATTTTCCGAGAGTGCAAGCAGCATCCATATTCAGCCCGGCCCGCAGTCCTTCCACGCTCCCGATGGCGCAACCGTATACACCGCAAAAGGGGTCGTCACCAAAATTCTGGGCGATGACGGCCAGCAACTCGGGGCCTACGATCTGGAGCCTGAGCTGATCACTGGCCTCTCCGACAAGAACCGTGGCAAACGGCGTCTTGTGACCTATGATGAATTGCCGAAATATCTTGTCCCCGCCGTTACTTCCATCGAAGATCGGCGGTTTTTTCAGCACGGTGGCGTGGATTATGTACGCGTGTTCGGCGCACTGCTTGCGGACATGAAGTCGCGCCGGTACAGCGAAGGCAGTTCCACGCTGACCATGCAACTGGCGCGCCTCTTTTTTCTTTCGCCGGAGAAACACTTCAAGCGCAAAATCATTCAGACCGCCATCGCCTTTCAACTGGAACATCGCTTCACCAAGCAACAGATCTTCACCATGTATGCCAATGAGATTCCGCTTGGTCAGCGCGGAAGTTTCTCCATCAACGGCTTTGGAGAAGCGGCCCAAGCCTACTTCGGCAAAAACATTCGAGACCTTTCGTTGCCGGAATGCGCCTTGCTGGCTGGCATGATTCAGGGCCCCAGCCGCCTTTCGCCCTATCGGCATCCGGAGCGCGCCATCGCGCGTCGCAATCTGGTGCTCGACGCAATGGTCGAGACCCACTCCATTACGCCACAGCAGGCCCGGCAGGCCAAAGCTGCGCCGCTCAATCTGGCGCCCTTCAGTGTCGATGAGCGCGAGGCCCCCTACTTTGTCGATCTGGTCCGCGATAAGCTAACCCAGCGCTATGGCGACCGCGACATCAACGGGGAGGGATTGCACATTTACACCTCGCTCGACCCCGACCTTCAGACCGTCGCCACTGTCGCTGTAGAAAACGGCATGAAGCAGATCGACGAACTGATTCGCAAGCGCGCGGAGCGTCGCACGCGTCACGGAGCAGTCACGACACCACCACACATCAATTATCCGCAGGTGGCTTTGATTGCGCTGAATCCGCACACTGGACAGGTGCTGGCGCTGGTCGGCGGACGCAACTATGGATTCAGTCAGTTAAACCACGCCATCAGCCAGCGCCCTACCGGCTCAGCCTTCAAACCCTTCGTCTATGCCACGGCATTCAATAGCAGCCTGACGGGCGTGGCGCTGCCCGGCCAGCAAGGGGTCTTTACCGCTGTGACCATGTTGAACGATGCCGACACCACCTTCAGCTTCGACAACGGCACGGTCCAGTATTCGCCGCACAATTATAAAAACGAGCAGATGGGAATGATCACGGCGCGCACCGCCCTGATGTTGTCGCAGAATGTCGCCACCATTGCGTTGGCGGAGATGGTCGGCTTCGACAACGTGGTCGCGCTGGCCCATGCCGCAGGCATCGTATCGGCGCAGCCCACGCCTTCGGTCGCGATCGGCGCCTACACTGCTTCTCCGCTCGAAATGGCGAGCGCCTACACGATTTTTGCCAACAATGGAGTGAAGATCGATCCGAACATGATTGCGTCCGTTCGCACGGCGGATGGGGACGTTGTCGACGATTTCGCGCCCATATCGAAACCGGTACTCGACCCCAGAGCGGCATATTTGACATTGAGCCTGATGCGCGATGTCATCGACCACGGTACTGCGGAACGCGCGCGCGCGATGGGATTCAGCGCGCCGGCCGCGGGTAAGACCGGTACCGAGCATGACTCATGGTTTGCCGGTTTCACCAGCAACCTGCTCTGTGTCGTCTGGGTCGGCAACGACGACTACACGGACTTGAAACTGGAAGGAGCCCAGGCAGCGCTGCCGATCTGGACGGAGTTTATGAAGAACGCGGTGAAGCTGCCGCAATACTCCGACACGCAATATTTCGATCCGCCAGCGGGCGTTACCGAAGTTTCCCTGGACAAGAACACCAACCTCCTTGCAGACTCGGCCTGCCCGGACGACTACAACGCTGCATTTCTCGATGGTACGCAACCGACGGAAACTTGCGACCATCCCAATGCCGACCAGCGCAATATCTTTCAAAAGATCTTCGGGCTTGGAGGAAACTCCAAGCCACCGCTGACCGGTCCCGCTGTCCCAGCCAACGTGGCGGTGCAGCCCGCGCCGCCATCCGGAAGCAAGGCCGGGCAAACGTCCGCCGCAGGGAGCAACCAAAACGGGCAACGCAAGAAGAAAAAGGGATTTTTCGGCAAGGTTTTTGGAGTATTTAAGAGCAACGATAAAAATCAGGGACAGACAAACAACCAGCAAAACAATAATGATTCTCAGCAGCAACAATCTCCTCCGAATGAGAGTCCCAATTAGAAGCGTGTAATTAAAATCGCACTGATCGTCTTGCATAAGCAGACCATAGAGAGGGACAAATATGGCGGAATTGACTCAGCCAGAAAAAGTGAAGGATCCCGTATGCGGCATGAGTGTTTCGCCGGAGAAGGCAAGGGCCAGCGCCGTCCATGCTGGGACTTCCTATTACTTTTGCAGTCAGGGTTGTCACGATAAGTTCTTGCAGTCGCCGGAAAAATATCTGGCCCCGCGAACACAGCCCATGCTCGCGAACACAGGCATGACGCGCCACACCGATGAAAAACCGGCCAGCCCCTATCGCGCGACAGACTACATTTGCCCCATGGACCCAGAAGTCCATGCCAATGCCCCGGGACCGTGTCCCATCTGCGGCATGGCGCTCGAACCAGCCCAGTACTCCCTGCGGACGGACGTAGTGGAATATACCTGCCCCATGCACCCGGAATTCTCGCTGCCCGAGCCACAGAATTGCCCGATTTGCGGCATGCCGCTGGAGCCACGCGTGGTGTCGGTGAAGGAGGCGAATCCTGAACTGGAAGACATGACGCGGCGTTTCAGCGTGGCTGTGGTGTTGACCCTGCCGCTGATTGTACGCATGGTGCTCGGTCTTCTACAGAACGAGGAATTTGCCACTATTCTGACCAGCCCTTTTGCCGAATGGATGCAATTGATCCTGGCGTCCATGGTGGTGCTGTGGTGTGGCTGGCCATTTCTGGAGCGAGCCTGGAACTCCGTGCTCACCCTGCGTTTGAACATGTTTACGCTGATCGGACTGGGGGTTGGCGCAAGCTACGCATATAGCGTGGCCCTGCTGGTCCTGTCGCACCGCCTGATGCCCGGCCTTCGCGATGAAGAGGGGTCGCTCCACCTTTACTTCGAGCCGGCTGCGGTCATCACCACGCTCGTTTTACTGGGCCAGGTGCTGGAATTGAGGGCGCGCAGCCAGACAAATTCCGCGCTGAAGTCCCTGCTGAATCTCGCTCCGAAGACTGCCCGCCTGGTACATCCGGATGGCAAGGAAAAAAATATTCCGTTACAGCAGGTGCAGGTTGGGGACCTGCTCCGCGTGCGTCCCGGCGAGCGGGTTCCGGTAGATGGCGTTGTGCTGGAAGGTACCAGCAGCGTGGATGAGTCCATGGTCTCCGGCGAACCCATCCCCGTTGAAAAAGTGCCGCAGAGTCCGCTCATCGGTGGCACAATCAATGCCAAAGGCGGCCTGCTGATGCGTGCCGAACGTGTGGGTAGCGCCACATTTCTCGCCCAGGTTGTTCGTATGGTCGGCGAGGCGCAGCGCACGCGCGCTCCCATTCAAAAACTGGCCGATACGGTTTCGAGCTGGTTTGTCCCTGTCGTGGTGCTGGTCTCAATCGTCACTTTCATTGCCTGGTACCACTGGGGACCTCATCCTCATTTTCGGGATGGTCTTGTCAATGCGGTCGCGGTGCTCATCATCGCTTGCCCCTGCGCTCTGGGTCTCGCAACCCCTATGTCCATCATGGTAGGCATGGGCCGCGGAGCACAGGCGGGCGTTCTGGTGCGCAATGCAGCCGCGCTGGAGACCCTTGCACGGGTCAAAACGCTGGTTCTCGACAAGAC
The DNA here is from genome assembly GCA_021803885.1 of Planctomycetota bacterium. The sequence continues at coordinate 4,486 of JAJZKY010000134.1, read as the reverse complement.
AGGTACGCTGACTGAAGGAAAACCCCGGCTGACGCAAATCGTGATGCTGAAAGGGCAAGAGGAGCAGGAAATCTTGCGGCTGGTGGCAAGCCTCGAACGCTCCAGTGAACATCCTCTGGCCGGTTCTATTTTGCGGGCAGCGGAGGAACGGCATCTTACTCTGTCTTCAGCGCAAAACTTCCAGGCCACTCCCGGGAAAGGCGCATCTGGAACGATCGACGGCCACAGCATCGTTGTGGGCAATCTGTCTCTGATGCAGGAGCACAGCATCCCTGTCGCAGATGGGGAAACTCGCGCTGCCGAACTGGCCCGGCAGGGCGCGACCCTCCTGTATGCAGCCGTGGATGGAAGCCTTTCAGCGCTATTGGCAGTCTCCGATCCCATCAAGGCATCCGCCCGCGAAGCCATTCGGCAGCTCAAAAAAGACGGCCTGCGCATTGTCATGGTGACTGGCGATACACGAACAACCGCCGAGGCCGTAGGCCGCGAGCTGGGCATCGATCAGGTGGAGGCAGGCGTCTTGCCTGCGCAGAAAGCGGAAGCCATCCAGCGCCTGCGCAAGAACGGCCCTATTGCAATGGCGGGAGATGGTGTCAACGATGCGCCAGCCCTCGCCCAGGCGGACGTGGGGATCGCCATGGGAACAGGCACCGATGTCGCCATCCAGACCGCCAGCATCGTGCTGGTGCGTGGCGATCTGAGCGGCCTGGTGCGCGCCCGCAATCTGAGCAAAGCCACAACCACCAATATTCGCCAGAACCTCTGGTTTGCTTTTCTCTACAACACGCTGGGAATTCCCATCGCCGCAGGAGTCCTGTATCCATTCTTCGGACTGTTGCTGAGTCCGGTGATTGCCAGCGCTGCCATGATGTTGAGCTCGGTTTCCGTCATCACCAATGCTTTGCGGCTGCGCCATATAAGACTTTAACGGCATGCCGGAACCTGCTGCGGCTATGCTATTGCTAAAATCAATGCATACCGATGAAGTGCCCCTATTGTGGATTCACGCAGGACCGTGTCGTTGACTCGCGCGAAAGCAAAGAAGCCGACTCCATTCGTCGTCGCCGCGAATGTGAGCGTTGCGAGAAGCGCTTTACCACCTATGAGCGGCTCGACGAAATCCCTTACATGGTCATCAAGAAAGATGGCCGCCGGGAAAAATTCGAGCGGCAAAAGGTCTTGAGCGGTCTGCTGCGCGCCTGCGAAAAACGCCCCGTGCCCGCCGCACAACTGGAATCCATTGTCAATCAGGTGGAAAGCTTTGTGGTGGACTCCGCAGAGCGCGAGCGCACCTCGGTCGAAGTGGGCGAGTTGATTATGGCCAAGCTGAAGACACTCGACACGGTTGCGTATATCCGTTTTGCCTCCGTCCATCGCGACTTCAAAGATGTCGACGAATTCAAGTCCGAACTGGAATCCCTTTGAGTCGAAGTCTCACGAAAACTGCACAGTAGCCCCGAGGAGAAGCATCGCATGACCGTACAGTCCGCTACAGCCGAACACCAGGTCACGTTGATCCCAGGCGATGGCATTGGCCCGGAAATCACCCGCGTCGTGGTCAGAATTCTGGAAGCTACCGGCGTGAAGTTCCGCTGGGAAGAATCTCTGGCTGGCGCGGAAGCTTACGAGCGCTATAAGGAGTACATTCCGAAAGAACTGTACCTGTCCATCGACCGCAACCGCGTGGCGTTAAAGGGACCTGTCACCACTCCGATAGGTGGCGGCTTCACATCCATCAACGTTACACTGCGGAAGTACTTCGAGCTGTACGCCAACTTTCGCCCTATCCAGAATCTTCCCGGCCTGCCCACGCATTATCCCGGCATCGACCTGCTCATCATCCGCGAGAATACGGAAGGCGAATATGTTGGCATCGAACATGAAGTGGTGCCCGGCGTGGTCGAGTCGATCAAGATCATCACAGCGAAAGCCTCGACCCGCATCGCTGAGTTTGCCTTCGCCTATGCGCGTCAGCATGGCCGCAAGAAGATCCACTCCATCCACAAAGCCAACATCATGAAGATGTCCGACGGCCTGTTTCTGCGCTGCGCCCGCGATGTCGCGAAGAAATATCCCGACATCGTTTATGGAGAGCATCTTGTCGACAACACTTGCATGCAATTGGTGACCAATCCTTACCAGTACGACATGCTGCTGCTGGAAAATCTTTACGGCGACATCATCAGCGATTTGTGCGCGGCGTTTGTCGGTGGCCTGGGCTTGGTCCCCGGAGCCAATCTCGGCGAAGATTGCGCGATTTTTGAGGCGGTCCATGGATCGGCGCCAGACATCGCGGGCAAGAACATTGCCAACCCGACAGCACTGTTGCAGTCCGGGGTACTGATGCTTCACCACATCGGAGAAACCGACGCGGCCAATCGCCTGCACCGCGCCATTGAAAAGGTCTACGAAAGCAAGCAGTCGCTGACGCGCGATGTGGGCGGCACCGCCGGAACGAACGAGTTCGGTGATGCCGTGATCGCGGCGCTCGAGAATTGAGCAGTCGGGTTGAGGGGGACAAGTATTACGATGTCGGCAAAACAGTATGTACGTGCTGCGTGGTCAATTGTCGCGGTCCTCATTTTTTCCGCGGCAGGCTGCAATAAAAACACCACAACCCATCAGTCCGCTGCATCCACACCACAAACGGTCACATACACGCAGATTGATCCCGCCACTTCCGGCGCCATCTCTGGCACCATCCGCTTCACCGGCAAAGCGCCAGCGCCCATCGCCATCGACATGGCGCAGGACCCGGCGTGCGGACTGGCAAGCAAAATGCCCAACAATACGGAACAATATGTCGTGCATGACGGCAAGATGGCGAATGTTTTTGTGTACGTCAAAGACGGTCTGGGCAATCGCGTCTATATGCCGTCAAGCACGCCGGTCGTTCTCGATCAAAAAGGCTGCCGCTATGTTCCGCATGTTGTCGGCGTAATGGTGGGGCAGCCCGTTGAGTTTCGCAACAGCGACCCGACCATGCATAACGTCCACATTGTTCCGCCGGGCGATCGGGACGCTGCCGGGTTCGATATTTCGCAGCCCCCCATGGGCGGAACGCAGCAGCATGTGTTTCACACAGCAGGGTTGATGGTTCCCGTCCGCTGCAACAATCACCCATGGATGGAAGCCCTTCTGAACATCGCGGCCAACCCGTTTTTCGCAGTCTCCGGCTCCGACGGCAAGTTCACCATCACCGGGCTGCCACCGGGAAACTACACGCTGGTCGCGGTGCAGGAAAAGCTCGGGACGCAGACACAAACCATCACTGTGCAGAGCAAGAAAACAGCCGAAGCAAATTTTACCTTCAACAAATGATGCATCGAAGATACGCATAGCCGCGCACACTGCTGCTATAACTGAAATAATTAAGTTTCCATGCAAACCAAACACAAAGTAGGCATTCTTGGCGCGACCGGGATGGTCGGTCAGCGATTTATCCAACTCCTGGAGGACCATCCCTGGTTTCAGGTGACGTGGTTGGCTGCGAGCGATCGCTCCAGCGGCAAATCCTATGGCGAAGCCGCGCGCTGGAAGCTGGACACACCGCTGCCCGCCTCGATTGCTGCGCTTCCGGTCTCGCCCGCCAGTCCAGAAAATGCTCCGAGCATCATTTTTGCCGCGCTCGATACGGACATCGCGCGCGATCTTGAGCCGAAATTTGCCGCCGCTGGCTGCGCGGTCATTTCCAACTCCAGCGCGTTTCGCATGCAGGCCGATGTGCCGCTGGTCATTCCAGAAGTCAACGCGGACCATCTGTCGCTGATATCGCACCAGAACTGGAATGGCTCTGCAACCTCAGCCCGGCGCGGTTACATTGTCACCAATCCCAACTGCTCGGCCATTGGGCTGGTGTTGGCGCTCAAGCCGCTGGCGGAGCGTTTCGGACTACGCGCTGTTTTTGTCAGCACCATGCAGGCCGTCAGCGGAGCGGGCTATCCCGGCGTGCCGTCGCTCGACATTCTCGGCAACGTCGTTCCCTTCATTCGCAATGAAGAAGAGAAACTCGAAGCGGAGACGCAGCGATTGCTGGGCAAACTGGAAGGCAATCGGGTCATTCCGCTGGACGCCCGCGTGAGCGCGCACTGCAATCGCGTCGCCGTCGAAGATGGCCATACAGAAAGCGTCAGCATTCAACTCGCGACCAAGCCCAGCCGCGAAGAGGTCCTCGACGCATGGCGGGAGTTTCAACCGCTGCGAGAAAAAAATCTTCCCACCGCGCCGTTGCAGCCGGTGGAGTATGCCGCAGCCGAAGACCGTCCCCAGCCACGGCTGGACCGCATGCGCGGACGCGGCATGACCGCCACCGTCGGACGTTTGCGGCCCTGCTCCCTGCTGGACTGGAAGTTTACCGTCCTGTCGCACAACACCATTCGCGGCGCCGCCGGCGCTGCCCTGCTGAATGCGGAGCTTTTGGCCTCGCAAGGCAAGCTGTTGCCATCGGTGTCGTCATCATGAAGATTGTGGTCATGAAGTTCGGCGG
>JAJZKY010000133.1 GCA_021803885.1 Planctomycetota bacterium | reverse complement strand
GGAGGCGCGTTGGTGGTGATGGCGTCGATCCATTGCATGCCGATGCCGGCATACTGCCAGTTGGAAATTATCATGGCGTCTACCGCTTGCGCGGCCACGTACAGGGCGGCAAGCGCCATCGTCCAGCGTCGCCAACGCGGCTCCCTGCTGAATCCGAAGAGGGTGAGCAGAAGCAGCCATAGAGAGATGTCCTGGAACGTCTGGAGAAACTGTATGAGGTGGATCGATGCAATAAAATGCAGATTGCCGCCCCAAACAAGAGAGCTGACGATCAGTCCGTTCGCTAGCAGATAAATGCCCAGCCAAAGATATTGCCACTCCTTGCGGTCGCGCAAGAAGAGCAGCAGGGTGAGCAATCCGGCGACGAGCACTACGGCAGAGATGAGAATCTCCGGAAGCTGCTGATGCTCCTGGAAGTACTGCGGCGTGGCCGCCTGCATGGCGAGTGGTGCAGGGTTACCCAGCACCGGAGATGCCGTCAGGCCTCCCACCTCCCACGGATCGCCAGACGAAAGCGGGGCCTTCCAGACCCGCAACGCAAGCACGCCTTTGGCCGGTACGTTTCCCAAGGGGTAGACGGCGCTGTGACCAACTGCCCACCATCTGGCATGCGGTGGCAGGCTGCCGTAGCTGCCGATCTTTTTGCCATTCCAGTAAATTTCATAAGCGTCGTCTACGGGTGGAATAAGGATGACGAGTTTCTCGCCAGCACCGGTGACATCAATCCGCTTGCGGTACCAGGCAAAGCCCGTATAGCCCGGATGCGTCTGCGCGCCCCAGGGCTCATCGCCGCGCAACTGCTCCCAGCCGGAGTCGTTATACGCCGGGTTCGCCCAGGCAAGATTATCTCCAGTATGAAACTGCCATTTGCCGCTAACTGCGACGGAGCCTGTGCCGGGATTTTGCGTCTGGAACGTCTGCCCGTGAGCGCCGATCGCCGGAAACAAGAATAGACCGGCTAGCAGCAGGAATGCTTGTGCCCGCGGACGAGCCCGCAGCCGTCGGGCCAATCGCGGTTGGAGAAGACCAGCCGTTCTGCGAAGCATCGCGTGAACCTCTCGAATAACCAACTTAGGTGGAGAGATAACCTTTCTGCGCCCCAAGCATATCATCTGGGTCCCTATATGCGCCGCGTTCTTTGCGGCTCATGTGGGAGGAGCAAGAATGTGCGCGCGCCAGCGCCGAAGCGCTACAACGCTGGGTGCCCCACGTCTCGCTTCTGAGACGTGGGATTGTCTCTCAGCTAGAAATCTGAAGCGCTACATCGCGGCGACCGCCTCCACAAAGCGCGCAATCTCTTCCTCAGTGTTGTAGTAATGCACAGAGGCTCGCACCATCGCCGTCAACCCGCGCTGCTCCATATCGATCCGCGTGGAACCAATCGGGGTCACCCGCACATTGATGTTCTGCTCGCGCATGTTCGCAACAATGGCTGCAGCGGAATGTCGCTCGTGCGTGAACGTCACAATGCCGCAGCGAGCTTGGCCGCCGCTGCCCAGTAAGTCTCGCACCGTAACTCCAGGAATTTTAGCCAGCTTCTCGCGCAGTTGCTCCGCCAGCATCGTTACCCGCGCAGCAATGTTGTCCAGTCCCACCGCCATCGCATACTCGACGGCTGCTCCCAATCCCAACTGACACGCCACCGAGCCTCCTGAAATTTCAAATCGGCGAGCATCGCTGCGCAGCTTGTATTCCTCCCGCGCCGTCCACGCGGCAGAGCACATGTCGATTGGCGTTGGCTCCAACCGTTCCAGCATCGACTGCCGGATATACAGAAACCCCGTTCCCCGCGGCCCGCGCAGATATTTCCGTCCCGTCGCCGCCAGCATGTCGCAGCCCAGCTCCTCCACCCGCAGCGGCATCTGCCCGGCAGACTGGCAGGCATCCAGCAAATATGGAATCTGATTCCGGCGCGCGATGCGACCCACCGCTGCCGCCGGCTGCACCAGCCCGCCATTGGTCGGCACATGGGTCAACGCAATCAGCTTCACCCGCTCCCCATGCTGCCGAATCGCCGCCTCCAACGCCGTCAGAGAAATCTCTCCGCCCGGCCCATTCGGCGCCACAATAATTTCGATTCCGCGCTGCCGCGCCACCTGCAGCAACGCCAGGTAGTTGCTGACATACTCATTCGATGCCGTAAGAATTTTGTCGCCCGGCTGAAATCCCTCCGCCAGCGCATAAAACGCCGCATCCCAAGCGCGTGTCGCATTTTCCACCAGCGCAATTTCGCTCGCCGCGCATCCCAGCATTCTCGCAATGGAGCCATACACACCCTGGTATTCCTCGGCAACGCTGTCCTCGGCTTCATAGCCGCCCATCGTCGCTTCCAGATCCAGATGCGTTTTCACTCGCTCCAGCACGGCCGTCGGCGGCAGGCTTGCGCCGGCATTGTTCAGGTGCAGCACATTCTCGCACCCCGGCGTGTCCGCCCGAACCGACCCAACATCGATCCCCACAATTCCTCCCAACCGAAGGATCCCGTGTGGAAAAGCTGTGGAACCCAGTATATATGGGGTGTCCTTAATTCATTCATCCCATCGTGTTTACACGGTGGCCCCGCCTCTCTCGCGAGGCGATTTTACTTTTAAGCGGCTTTTTGCTGGGCCCCTCTAAAATTCCAACCAATTCTTCCAGTGTCCAGACGCGTGAGGCGGTCCCTGTTTCCATTGCGGGCGTCACCCGCCATGTCTTATGAACGCAGCAAAAGTTGCAGCGCATAAAATGGAGAGACACAACATGACCATGGTTCTCCATCGTGTGCGTCTGACCAACCCACCTGTAAACAGCGGGTGATCTGTGATGGGCTCTTCTTATGGCAGAAGAGTCTGGAGTTGGTCGACGTGGCCGTCAAGAGATTGCGCGTCTGGCTGCTTTGTACGGGAAGAGCGGGATGGGACGAAGCGAGTTTTGTCTCAGTCATGGAATGGCTTTGAGCACGCTGGCCCGGCATCTGAAGAGGCAGTCTGGTGAGCAGCGGTTGAGTGGGAACAGCATGGCTGGTGAGAGTCGGCGAATAGCGGTGGAACTGGCCGCGATGTCGGCTTCTGCAGCAACTGGGAAGCAGCACAGCGCCCTCACGGTGTTGTTGTCCAACGGCCGGAAAGTGGAGGTTGGTAGCGGCTTCGATGCTGAGACTCTGGCGGAACTGGTGAGCGCGCTGGAGAGGTTGTAGCCGTGTTCGGCTTTGGACCGGCGACGCGGATCTACCTTGCACCTGGCGCGACTGACATGCGGAAGAATTTCAACGGTCTCTACGGGCTGGTGCGCGATCATCTGGGCTGTGATCCAGAAAGCGGCCACGTGTTTCTGTTCGCAAATGCGCGTCGCAACCGTCTCAAACTTTTGGTATATGACGGAAGCGGTCTATGGGTTTGTTCGAAGTAGCTGGCTTCACACTGCACCTCTTTCGATTGGATGCGAATGTTTTGATTCATTCCCTGCTTTGAAGGCCGCTGCTCGATCGGAGAGCCGGTCCCATCGACTATGATGCTTGGCCGGTAAGTTCGACTCTGGCAACTCGTAGAGGTACGCGTGCGCATTGTGCGCGTGCCTCGTGATCATGCCATATTCCGCCCAGTGCACAACCGTCGCTTCGTGGACGCCGATGCGATCCGCAGCTTCTGCTGCGGTCAGCATGCCGCGGTCGCGAAGCCGGTCGTAGCGAGAGCGCAGCGAGTATTGATGGACGAGGTAGGCAACGCGCAGCGCGGTGAAGCAAGTGTTGCTGCGCCCAGGTCGAGCCGATCCGCCAGGACGAAGCCCTTGCTCGTTGAGGATGGTGGCGATTTCGGCATAGATGTGGTTGTCGAGGAGCTTGTCGACGAGCTGGACGATCATGGGCGGCGTCTTCACCTGTTGCGCGGAGGACTTGGGGTTCAGCGTCGTCAGCGTTTCGGTCTTGCCGCCCTTGAAGCGCACGTGGATTCTGGTGACACCTTCCGTCGGCAGTTTGATCAGCGTGGCATCCTCGATGATGTAGGCGAGTAGCCGTTTGCGCTCGCGGTTGGGCGTAGTTGGATCGTTCCAGAGTTTCCTGAAGTCTGTCGTCATCGTGACCAGTCGCTGGCGGATGGCATCGTCCACAAGGATTTGGTTCTGTTGGCGCACGCGTTCTCGCTCCTCCCGAGCCTGAGCCAGCGCACGCAGCTTGTCGTTCCATTCCGCCTCCAGCGTATCGGCAACCAGGCGATTGCCCGGATCGACCAGCATGAATCGGCGTTGCGCCAGATCGGCTTCGAACTGCGCACGCTCGATGGCGCGACAGCGCAGCCGGTCGGCCTCTTCCTGCCGGGCTTCGATCTCCCTCCGGATTTCGAGCGCCAACTCGACGGCGGCGGGCATCATCCTCTCGGCGACCAGAGCCCCGATGGCCTCGTCGACCGGTGGCCCGGCGATGGATTGGCAGTTCGGCTCGCCGAGAGCGCCGTGAGCGCGGTCGCAGATATACCAGGCCTCCGGCTTGCCCCGCGTGGAGCGATAGGTGACGCGGAAATGCCTGCCGCATCGGCCGCACACCGCGCGTCCCTGCAACAGCGCCGCGCCCTCGCGCGGCGGCGACCCGCGCGCCAGTTCGTATGTTCTTCCATTGGACGCAAGCAGTTTGAGATTCTGCTGATATTGCTCCCAACTGATGTAGCCGGGATGGGCGTTTGGGATACAAGCGAGCCAGTCACCGCAGTCGTGCTTTAATTGGATCTTCTTCTGGCCGTCCGCCGCTCGCCGATACCGACGACGTCCGTACACGTAGACGCCTGCGTATCGGGGATTGCTCAAGACGCGCAGCGCAGTCCATGCGGTCAGCGGCCGGAACACCGTAACGCGGCCGCCGGTGCGCCGGGAGGGAAAGTTGAGGCCCTCCTTGCGAAACACCTTCACGGTCTGGCAGGCCGAACCCACGCGTGCGAACGTCTCGAAGAAGTGAGTGATCGAATCCCGGATTTGCATGTCGGGATCGAGCGCCACATTGCCAGCTTCGTCGTAAACGAGGCCCGTGGGCAGCGGGCAGCGATATTCGCCGCGCCGTACTTTGTTCAGGATTCCGCCGCGCAGCCTGGCTTTCAGAACATGCAGCTCAGCCTCGCTCATGGCTCCTTTTAAGCCCAGAACAGACAGCGCCGTATGTTGCATATTGCGGATGTACGGTCACCGTGATTTCGGAGAACAGCGACTATTGTGGTCAGTCGGGGCGGATACGCCGGGTGTTCTGGCGGCCTGACCCGTGGGTATTGATTCGATTTCATAATGGCCTACTGCAAGCGCTGCCCTGGGTTTGGACCAACCTTCCTCAGCCGGAGACGAGTGTGTCTGCTGAATGGCACACGAGGTCTGCCACCTTGCTTTCTGCCGCGGCGCTTCTGGATCTGGGTCGATTTCTGCATCGTGGTGAAGAGGCATGAGGTGGGCTATCGGACCAGGAATCATCTTGTTTGCTATTGACGATCCGGTGACGTGGGTCAGCAAGGGACTATTTGCGATACCGAGAATCGCCCTATGCTTAACAGTGCTCGACTTCCTCCATGCCGGTGCACAGCAGATGGCGGCTGACAACGGTGCAACCAGCACCTCGATCAATCAGCGCCATTTTCTTGATGAGGTTCTTAGAGATTGTGGTTTCTTCGCCCATCTGGTTTTTCGCGCAGTACGCAAAGTAGACAGCTTCGATCGCCCTTCAGATCGAGACTCCGGTTCTAAGAAAACAAAAGTTTTGAAAGCCTCGCAAAAGCCGCTTCGGTCAGGTAGCAGCGTCTTGCCGAGGCAACTACTTTTGGAAACGTCTGGTCTACAGGCCGAGGAAGCTGGTTCTCTTCCTCACGCATTGTGGGTCGAGGCAGGCTGCCGTCGCGCGCAGACTGTCGTTTCCGGAAAGAGGCCTCATGACTATTGCGAAAATCCAAGCGCAGCACTATGAACGCATAGCCTACGTCTATGTGCGCCAATCCACTCCATGGCAGGTGATGGAAAATCGCGAGAGCACCGAACGGCAGTATCACCTGCGAGAGCGAGCCGTTCAGTTGGGCTGGCCAGCAAGTCACGTCGAGGTTATTGACGAGGACCAAGGTCGATCGGGCAGTACCGCGGCTCATCGCAGCGGCTTTCAACGACTGGTAACGGAAGTGGGTCTGGGAAAAGTGGGGATCGTGCTGATGCTGGAAGCGTCTCGATTGGCGCGTAATAATAGCGACTGGTATCGGCTGATTGAAATCTGCGGATTAACCAGCACGTTGATCGGGGACGAGGGAGCGGTCTATAGCCCACGGGAACCAAATGATCGCTTGTTGCTCGGAGTAAAGGGGACTCTTTCGGAAGCAGAACTGTTTACTCTTCGCACGCGGTTATACGAAGGGCGCTGGAACAAGGCCCGCAAGGGGAACCTACAGTTTCCGTTGCCCACAGGATACGTGCGCGGGGCCAATGGCGAGTGGGAGTTGGATCCGGACACTCAAGTGCGAGAACGACTGACTTGCCTGTTCGACTCTTTTCGTTGTCATGGGATTGCTCGACGTGTGGTGCGTGATCTGAAGCAGCAGGGATTGGATCTGCCCACACGAATAACTTCTCGAGACCGGTATGGTTCATTGACATGGAAGACGCCAAGCTTGAGCGCTGTTATTCGCATGCTGCGCAACCCTGCCTATGCCGGCGTTTACGTGTTTGGTCGGTGGGATTACTCTGGAGATCACCGTTCAGCCAAGACGGGCAAGGTTATCCCCCATCAGCTCCCTATGGCAAAATGGCCGGTGAAAATCGAACTTCATCACCCGGCCTATCTCAGTTGGGAGGAGTACGTGAAGAACTGTGAGCGGTTGCGCCAGAACTGGAATCGCGAGGATGCCGTTGGCGTGGTGCGGGAAGGGAGCGCTCTGTTACAGGGCATCGTCTACTGCGGAATATGCGGGAAAAAGATGGGTGTACAAGGCCGCGTTTTGCGTGAAAAGCGATCTCCTTCTTACATATGCCAGGCGAGCTACAGCAATGGAGATGCGGACAGGATTTGCCAGAGCATGACCTCGCGCGCGGTCGACGGAGCGATCGCAGAAGCCTTTCTGGAGGCCGTCTCCCCATTGGGGGTGGAGGTCGGATTTCGGGTTCTTGAACAACTGGAGCAAGATATGGCCGCACAACGGCGTCAGCGTGAACTGCAACTTGAGCAAGCTCGCTATGAAGCGCGCCTAGCGCAACGCCAGTACGACGCTGTCGATCCGGACAATCGTCTGGTGGCATCGGAGTTGGAACGGCGGTGGAACGAGAAGCTGGAAAGGGTGAATCACTTGGAGCAAACCTATGCCCAGGCTGAACAAGAAGCCCGATGGAATATAACGCCTCAGGAACGTCAAGCAATCAAAGAACTGTCGCAGAATCTGCCGATGGTGTGGGGGGCCGAGACCACCACGAATCAGGAACGGAAGCGTCTACTTCGCATGGCGATAGCATCTGTACAGCTCGATGGCGTAAGCAAACCTGAGGATATTGGAGTGCAGATTCAATGGCGCTCGGGCGTGCTGACTAACTTCACTGTCAAGCGCACCGCACCTGGGGACAGGTCGTTAAAGACTCCTCTGGAATCGGTCGTGAAGATTCACGAAATGGCCGATAAATGCTCGTACCAGGACATGGCCAATTACCTCAACGATGCGGGCTACCGGACGGCATTCGGACGCCCTTTCACCCACCAGACTGTGGGCTATATCTGCCGGCGTGACGGCTTGACGACGGACCGTGGGCAAAACCAAAATCTGGAACGGAACACCCCAAAACATAGCTATGTTTGCTGAAGGTTCAGGAATGTTGAACAAGAGGTGCTTTGTGAATCATGTCTTTTTAAGCCCAGCAGCAGACGGTCGTTGAAGTTCGCCGGATCGTAGACGCCATCCTCGTCAAGAATCAGCGTGTCGGCCAGCGCGCAGATCTCCAGCAAACGATGCCAGTCCGCGTTGTTTCTCGCCAGGCGCGAGACCTCCAGTCTCATCACGATGCCCGCGCGGCCCATGCTCACCTCGGCGACCAGATGTTGAAACCCCTCGCGCCAGGCCGCCGATGCGCCCGATTCACCCTGATCGTTGTCCACCACGACGATCTGATCCTCGCGCCAGCCGAGCGCGATGGCCCGACTGCGCAAGGCGTATTGACGCTTCGTGCTCTCCACGTTCTCGATGACCTGCCGCATCGAGGACTGCCGCACATACAGGTAGGCGCCCCGTTCGAGATGATGAGGCTGCACTTTCAAGGAATCGCTCATAGTGTTGCTCCTCGATGCTCGGCGTTCATGGCCATGGCTGCGAAGATATGAATGACGGTTGTGGATTCTTCTCGAGCGGGGAAGCCCAGCGATGCTCCACGTCTCGGCTGCGGCGGTGGGCTCGCGCCAGCCGCAGCCATCACCCGTGCCCAACCCCACAGGCCGCGACGGAGAAAAAGCAGAAGCCCCGAGCGAGCCTCGGGCGGCAGCGCATGACCGAGGGCGGCATTGCGGAGGGCTTCGTATTGTGGCACGACGTCCGTCAGCTGCCCCGGGCCCACCCCACCATTGGGCGTCAGCGCGCGGTTTTTTTTACCGCGACCGCTCGCTCGATCGTCCGCGGATGGACATTGAGATCGAATTTCTTGCGGATTAGCTTGGCCAGTTGGCGCGCTCGAATCGGCTCGCCCACGACCACTTGCTCTTGGATAAACTGGAGTACTGCGCCCTGCACCTTGTGCGGGCTGTGCGGGCCACGCTTCCTGGGCACTAACCCGGCGATCCCCGCTTCTTCGAAGCTGGATTTGGTCTGATAGTACGTCGGCCTCGACACGCCGTATTCCTCGGTCGCGCTGGTCACCGACGCCTTCTCCACCGATACGCGGCGCAGCATCTCGTACTTGACCTGCACGATGTCGCGCGGATCGAAGAACTCGACCTCGTGGAACTTCGGATCCTGGACCTTCCCGGGTTCCGGATTCAGCGTGCCCTCTTCCAGCAGAGCCCGGACTTTGGGATGCTTGCCGTCGCTCTTGTCGGGCATCGCGATCTCCGAGGATTGGCTTACCGATCGTTTCCATAATTATGCCGCAACTTAGGCGCACGTCAAGAACATATGGTGTTGCATACTTTGATTCTTGCAGGGAACTTCTTGACACCAACGTGCCAATCTTGCTCATTAGCGGCGTATTTACACTTACACTTGCGGCGGAATTTACCTTACGCGCCATTCTTCACCTCTCCACCCTATCGCGCCCACTGAGCCGCTCGACCAAGCGGGCGAGTTCCAACAAGTCCGCTACGCGAAAAAGCGCCCGCTGCCCGCCAAGGACGACCTCGGGATCAGGAGCAACCACATCCGTCCACTGCGGCGGAACCGAGCAAACCGCCCCATCGTCGATTTCGAGCAGCAGCGTCCTGCCATAGCGGTTGTACCGCTCGCCCACGCAAACCAGCTGCCGCCCGCTGAGCGGATGGAACGGGTGCGTCACGCGCACAAGACGTGTTGCTGCGATCGAAGTCTGTGCATTCTTGAGTGAGTTACAAGAAGTTAGACGGGGGCTGTTTTCGCTGGCCGGGAACCGACAGCGCGGTGAACAAAATCGTGCTGAGTCATGAAGAGCTGACGCTTCTGCTGGGTGGCATCGATCTAAAGCAAACGAGTCGCCGGACATGGTATCGCAAGATGCGCGAAGCGGGACCGGATAAGTTGCGAATCACCGCATAAACACTGCACAAAGTGCTTGCATGCGGGCTGTTGTTCTGTTATGAAATAGACATCGTGAGTGAG